>NZ_JBLBUE010000176.1:0-6796 GCF_047290655.1 Alteromonas sp. AMM-1
CCGGCCTGGATTACGCCGGTACGGCTATGTCTGACAGACTCTTGCACGAAGTGTATCTACCGCCATTTAAAGCAGCCTTTGATGCCGGTGCTATTTTTACCATGGCGGCATTTAACACCGTGGACGGCGTGCCGAGTACCGGCAATAAAGCGTTGTTAACCGACTTATTGCGCACTGAAATGGGCTTTAGTGGTGTGGTCATCTCTGATTTCCAGTCGGAGCTTGAACTCATTAATCACGGCTTTGCCAAAGACGAGCGCGAAGCCGCTAAGCTGGCGCTGGACGCTGGATGCGACATAGGTATGGTCAGTGGTATTTACCCCAAGTATGTACCACAACTGGTACAAAGTGGTGAGCTGGATGAAAAGATACTGGACCTGGCGGTTTATCGCATTCTGGATGTGAAGATGCGCGCCGGATTGTTTGACGATCCATTCCTTCGGGTTGCTCAGGCTCATGCGGCAGACAAAGCGCCTGCTGCCCATTTGGCGCTCGCTCGCGAAGCCGGGCACAAATCCATTGTGCTGCTTAAAAATACCGGGCAACTATTACCCCTTGCCAGCACCGCCAAAGTCGCGCTTATCGGGCCGTTTGCCCGCGATACTAAAAATGTCGATGGCGCATGGTCACCCTTTGCGCCACAGGTTGCCTCAGTGAGCCTGGCCGAAGGGTTTAAAGCGAAACTTGCGCCGTCTAATCTTATCATTGAAGACGGCTGTGGCATTTCAGAGGCTATCGAAGGCGGTATTGAGCGCGCGGTTAAAGCGGCATCGACTGCTGATGTGGTGTTACTGGCCGTGGGTGAGTCTGCTTCAATGTCGGGTGAAGCATCATCCCGGGCGAGCATTACGCTCCCTGTGGTGCAGCAACAATTGGCAGAGGCGATAGCGGCGACAGGCAAGCCTGTTGTGGTATTACTTCGCAATGGTCGGGCCTTGGCACTTGAAGGCGCGGTGAAACACGCTCAGGCCATCGTAGTAACCTGGTTCTTGGGCACGCAAAGCGGCCATGCTATTGCCGATATCGTAATGGGCGAGGTATCACCGTCGGGTCGATTACCGGTAACC
Organism: Alteromonas sp. AMM-1; assembly: GCF_047290655.1. Lineage (NCBI taxonomy): Bacteria > Pseudomonadati > Pseudomonadota > Gammaproteobacteria > Alteromonadales > Alteromonadaceae > Alteromonas > Alteromonas sp. AMM-1. The sequence continues at coordinate 1,068 of NZ_JBLBUE010000176.1, forward strand.
TTTCCGATTGCATCTGGGCAGCAGCCCTACTATTACGCGCGGGAAAGTTCAGGCAGACCCACTCCGGTGGGCGAATCGCCGATGTTTAAATCACACTTTATTGGCATACCCGACGATCCGTTATACCCCTTTGGCTTCGGCCTGACGTATTCCACCATCGAATACCATACTCCTACAGTGAACACGGCTTCAGTGAGCAAAAACGGCTCTGTTACGGTAAGTGCAGTGATCACCAATATCGGAGAGAAGGAGGCTACAGAAGTCGTGCAGTGCTATATGCAGGATCCTTACGCCAAAGTTGTGCAGCCTGTACGTAAATTGCTGGATTTTAAAAAGGTGACGTTACAGCCAGGAGAGCAGCAAACGGTGAGTTTTACCCTGTCGGCCAGTCAGTTTGCCTATCTGGATCAGAAGCTCAACAAGGTACTGGAAAGCGGCACTATAACACTGTGGGTAGCGCCCCATGCCAGAGCCGGTGAGGCAGTAGAAATAGAGATTGTTTAACGTTAGATGAACGCTCTGCTTGCAGAGCGCAGTCTTATTACTCTTTCAGATTATCCGGATGACCTAGCAAATAATGCAGGGTAATTTGGCTTAAGTCGTCGAGCAGTTCTTCCCAGTCACCTTCACCGGAAACGCCATCCATGATACCCAGGCCTAAGTAACGCGCCAGCGCGGCGTATACGACTTTGAAGATATGATCGACGGCACGTGCAGGATCGGGCTGAGAGATTTCTTCCTTGCGTTCCAGCAAAAGTTGTATGAAATCCGCAATATTTTGTGCGGCATGGGTTTTACCATAGCTCGCTACCACTTCATCAACGGCGCTGATTTCCATTAGAGGGCGTAAAATGCCCTTGTGGGTTTTGAGCAGGTTAGCATATTCAGTAATCACTTCCGGTACCAGCAAACGCAACTTGAGTTGTTTGCGGCGAATACGGGTGATCACCATGGCCGTTTCCACTTCCAGCGTTTCCAGTTCGCGAACTTGTAACAGTCGAATCAGGTCTTCTTTACTCTTGAAGCGGTTGTATATAGAACCAATGGAAACTTTGGCGCGTTTACTTACTTCCTGTAGGGTGAAATCTTTATAGCCGTTTTCTGTCAGTAACTCACATGCCGCATTGAGCAAGCGTTCTAAAGACGCTTTACTACGATTCTGTTTGGGTTCTTTTAAATAATTTTTAGGGGCTGCGGTCACGCTATATTCCTGACGTTGGGGCTAAAATGATTTGAAATTCATATTAGAATACAACGTTCGCTTTTGGATGTTAATAAAAAGTTTGATGCTTTTGGTTCTGAACATTCTACGTGATCTTTGCAATACCCTGAAAAATACTAGAATTCGTTTTTACCTTTCTCAATCAGAGCGCTTGTCATTTTCTGTGGCTTGCACCAAATTCTATTGGTACTGGTAATGATAGACTATTTATCAATTTGAATTGGTTTAATAGTTTGAATTTAAAGAATATTTATAAATTTAGTTCAAGTGTGCCCCTGTAAAATTGGCGCACATGTTCCGTTATGTTACAGGTTGTAAAAAATTAATTAACGAAATTGTCTTGACTCATTTTTTAGAATCCTTATTCTATAAAATAATTTCGAGTAGTTAACTGCAGGACAGGTTGCAGATGAGCAAGATTTTCGACTTTTTTAAGCGTTTAACCCTAGTGCCCCAAGGGCTGATTATTGTGATTTCGGCGTTTCTGCCGTTATTTGCCATTGTGTCTATGTTTCCGGCATTGCCCTCCATCATCGATCACTTTAAAGATCACCCAAATGCAAGGGATCTGGTACCGCTTATGGTGTCTGCACCGGGACTAGCAATTGCGTTAACGGCGTCATTCGCCGGCATTCTGGTAGATAAATTCGGCCGGGTGAAACCCTTATTGTGGGCAACGTTTTTCTATGGCGTGTTTGGTATTGCACCGTTTTTCCTCACCGACCTGTACATGATGATGGGCAGTCGTTTTCTGCTGGGTTTCTCTGAAGCCATTATTATTACTGCGGTTAACACGCTGATTGCCGATTACTGGGAAGACGAAGGTCGCCGCGACTGGTTATTCCTGCAAGGTCTTGCTGGCCCATTCCTTGGTGCCATTGTAATTCGCCTGGCTGGCCCGGCTACTGAAATCCAGTGGAACGGTGTGTTTATTATTTATGGTGTGGCATTCCTGGTATTTGCTTTGATGCTGCGTTACTTAACCGAGCCAGCAAAGAAATCGCATGCCAATACACAGGCTCAGCAAACGCCTGAGATGGCAAAAACACCGTTTCCGGTTGTTACCATGGCAATGATTGGCGGCGTTACGCTACTGGCTTCTGCACTGTATTACGTGTTTATTATTTCGGGTGGGCTGGTATTCAGAGAAATAGGCGTCACGGAGCCTTCTCGTATCAGTGAACTGTCGGCTATTCCCAGCTTATTTGTCATGGTGGGCGCGCTGATATTCAGGCTGCTGGGCAAACAATCCAATGCCATCCAACTCGGCGCGTTCTTTTTCGTGCTGTGCAGTGGCTTGTTGATTATGGGCATGGCTGACTCGGTACCAATGCTAGTAGCTGGTCTGGTGATTCAGCAAACCGGCGCTGGCATGTCAGTACCTTGTTTAATCGCATGGACACAAACCAAAGTCCCAGCTCAGCACCGCGGTCGCGGCATGGGAATTTGGGCATCGTGCTTCTTCTTTGGTCAGTTTTCCAGCCCTTGGCTGGTGGCAAGGCTGGAAGAAACAACCAGTTCCGTTCAGGGCGCATTCGAAGTGGCCGGTTATGTGGGCATTGCCGCAGCCGTAGTGGCGTTAATTGCACACTTTGGCAGCAGGGCAAAAGGCCAGCCTGTCCCTACTCAACGTTAACATCAATATTCGGATTCGTCGCTTGCATATCAATGCGGCGGCGAATACCGGACACCTGCAACTGTTAATTTAACAGGTGAGGGCAATGCAGGGCCAACGCGCGAGCTAATTACTCGCAAAGCAGACACATGAAAACGCTATCGGAGATAGTTATGTCGATAAAACGAGGCGTCAGCCTTTATAGTTTTCAGCATGAGACCTTCCTTGGGAAAATGAACCTTGAAGATTGCATTCGCACTTGTGCTGAATTAGGTGCTAATGGCATCGAGGTCATTGGTGAACAAAGTTTCTGGGGCTACCCGGAGCAACCTGCCAAAGAAGCAGATATTCAACACTGGCATGCATTAATGGAAAAATACGGCACTACGCCGGTTGCTCATGATTTCATGCTGGACTACAAGCGTTACAAAGGGCGTTTAATGCCATTCAACGAACAGGTTGAGAGCATTAAGCGCGATATCGATTTTGCCAAACGCCTGGGAACGCCCTTTTTACGTGCACTGGTATCCATTGATCCAGACGTGCTGGTGGCCGCTGCGCCATACGCCGAAGAAGCGGGCGTGAAGTTGTTACTTGAAGTGCATGCACCACTGCATTTTGATCATCCATGGATTTTGCGCCACGCAGAGGCGTACGATAAATCAGGTTCTGATGCATTGGGTTTCTTGCCAGACATGGGGATGTTTTTAGAGAAATTCCCGCCGGTTTGGAAAGCGCGCTTTATTCGCAACGGTGTACCGCAAAAAATAGCCGACTACATTGAAAAAGCCTATGAAGATCGCGTACTCAGTGAATACGTGATCCAAAACGTGCGCGATATGGGCGGCGTAGGTCCTGCGCTGGGTATGGCAGAAACACTGCGTCATAACGCAGCATATGAGCCGAAGCGGATGCTGGCGCACATGGATCGTATTCACAATATTCACGGCAAGTTTTATCAGATTACCGAAGACCTTGTTGAACCATCCATTCCTTACGATCAGATTGTTAAAGTGCTCACCGAAGGTGGCTACAACGGCTATATCTGTTCTGAGTACGAAGGTAACCGTTGGATAGAAGACGCTGAAGAAGTGGATTCTGTTACACAGGTATCCAGACAGCAAAAAATGCTGAAAACCTTAATCAGTCAACAAGGTAAGTAGGAGGCAGTATGTTTGATAATAAAGTTATTGTTGAAGATAGTCTGGCCGCTGAAACGCTGAGTGACGGCAGTGTAGGCGTAAGCGTGTTAGCGCGTTTGCCCTATTACCGTGGTTTGGGCTTGTCGATGATCGAAAACATCGCGGTAACTGTCGATGGCAAAGAGATCGAGCGCAGTAAGGTGCGATTTGCAGCACGTGGCAACATGTGGACCCTGGACGAAATGGAAACTGAATATGGCGATCGCTGGAACTTTGGCGAAAAAGCCAAAGTGATTGCACTGACTGATGAGCCAGTAGCATCCGGTGAGCATGAGATCAGTGTGGCCATTACCATGCGGGTATCCTATTTGCCGTTTGTACCTACCACCCGTGATATAAAAACCTTGTCTTTGTAAACCAACCTGCCGGTACAGAGCTGTGGCGTATTGCTTTGTACCGGTGTTTGCGCGGAGGCCTTTATGCTGGATTCTGCTTTTCAACGGTTGGTTAACAAACTAACCGACCACCAACATACTTTCTTTTTCATCCTGCTTTGCTCATGTGTATTTCCTGTTATCGGAGCAGAAAGCGTGGTGATACCCGTGCCTGATTACCGCCCGCCGGAAACGGTGCAACGGGTTGTTGTACCTGCTGTTCCGTCTGATACTGCCAGTCGGGTACTCATCGTGACCGGTGAGAGTTCTTACGAACACGACTGGACCGGCGTGAATACCCGTTTGCGAAGCTTAATGCTGGAAACTGGCATGCTTGATGTTCGGGTGATTGAAGACCCGCGGGTACTCACGCTGGCTATGTTGAATCGCTACGACGCAGTATTTGTTAACTATCTGGGCCGCTGGAATTATACCGACGCACAAGAGGCCCGGTGGGGCAGCGTTGCCGAGCAGGCATTGTTTGATTATGCCAAAAATGGCGGTGGGGTAGTGCTGTATCACGCCTCGCTGAATATGGGTTCGCCCGGCTGGCCTGAATTTGAGCAGCTCGCTGGTGGCACTATGCGCCCGCATCAGGGCAGTCGTCGCTCACCACCCGATGCGTTTCTGGTGAATATTACCGATCACGAGCATCCCGTTACCCAGGATATGCGTGACTATGTCTGGACCATGAACGATGACATGTACACCAACATGTACTGGCATCCGAACGCTAAAATTCGTGTACTGGCAACAGCCTATGATGACCCGGCGTTATATTCTCAAACCATTGCGGGCCCTAAGTACCCTGCGCACTTATATACACCTGAAAAACTCGCTGCGATGCAAGCGATGGCAGCAGATAATCCACAAGTGTGGACGGTGGAATATGGCAAAGGCAGGGTGTTTTGTATTGCCCTTGGGCATGGCCCGGATACGTTGTTACACGATGGGGTGAAAAGTTTAATTTTGCGTGGAACGCAGTGGGCTGCAACGGGTAGCGTTACGATTCCCCTTGGAGCCAAAGCCCGCGCATTTAATCAATAAGAGAACAGCCAATGAATACCATTGACAATACGCAGCGCAGAACCTGGTTAAAGCAGGCCATGGCAGCCTGTGGGCTGGCACTGACGCCTTCAGCTGTATGGGCCGCGCTGGATAAATCATCACTAGCGGATAACCCGTTCTTCACCCTGATGTGTGATCTGGTGATCCCTGATACATCGGTGCCAGGGGCTATTAAAGCCAAGGTGCCAGACTTTATTACCCTAGCCGCCGCACATGGCATGAAGGGCGCTAAAGCTAAGCAAATCAGC
>NZ_JBLBUE010000177.1:0-6794 GCF_047290655.1 Alteromonas sp. AMM-1
AGTCTCATACAAACCGCCACCGGCCATCAGAGGCACGATTGACAGCATTTTCGCACTGGTACCCAGTTCAAGAATTGGGAACAAGTCAGTGAGGTAGTCACGCAGTACGTTACCGGTAACAGAAATCGTGTCTAATCCGCGGATTGCGCGTTCCATTGAATAACGGATCGCACGTACAGGAGACATAATAGAGATATCCAGACCATCAGTGTTGTGATCCTTCAGGTATTTCTCAACTTTCTTGATCAGCTGTGCATCGTGCGCGCGCTCATCGTCCAGCCAGAATACCGCAGGCATACCAGACTGACGTGCACGTGTAACGGCCAGTTTCACCCAATCCTGAATCGGCAGGTCTTTAGCCTGACACATACGCCAGATATCGCCTTCTTCAACGTTGTGCTCGATCAGAACAGTGCCGTCCTGGTCGATGATTTGCACTTTACCGTCAGCGTGCATTTCGAAGGTTTTATCGTGTGAACCGTATTCTTCCGCTTTTTGAGCCATCAGACCTACGTTAGGCACCGTACCCATCGTGGTCGGATCGAATGCACCATGCGTTTTACAGAAGTTAATGACTTCCTGATAAATTGTGGCATAAGTACTTTCAGGGATAACCGCTTTGGTGTCGTATGGACGACCATCTGGCCCCCACATTTGACCAGAGTTACGGATCATCGCTGGCATCGACGCATCAACGATAACGTCGCTGGGAACGTGCAGGTTTGAAATACCTTTATCTGAGTTAACCATCGCCAGTAAAGGGCGATCCGCGTATACCGCGTTGATGTCGCGCTGAATTTCAGAACGCTGTGACTCAGGCAGGGTAGAAATTTTGTCGTATACACTGCCCAACCCGTTATTTGGGTTAACGCCTAACTCATCGAACAGTTCGCCGTATTTATCGAACAGTTCTTTGTAGAACACTTTAACGCAGTGACCAAACACGATTGGGTGAGAGACCTTCATCATGGTGGCTTTAACGTGCAGTGAGAATAAAACGCCGGTGTTTTTAGCGTCTTCGATTTGCTCTTCGAAGAACTTACACAGGGCTTTTTTACTCATGAACATGCCATCGATGACTTCACCTGCCAGTAAATCAACGCGTGGCTTAAGGGTTTTCTTGCTGCCGTCAGTACCAGTAAACTCAATACTTACATGTCCTGCTTTTTCAACCGTTACCGATTTCTCACCAGAGTAGAAATCGCCGCCGCGCATGTGGGCTACGTGTGTACGTGAAGCCTGGCTCCACTCCCCCATGGAATGCGGATGCTTTTTCGCATAGTTTTTTACTGCTGCTGGTGCACGGCGATCGGAGTTACCTTCGCGCAATACCGGGTTCACCGCAGAACCTAACACTTTACCGTAACGATCGCGTACATCTTTGTCTTCGTCAGACTGCGGATCTTCCGGATAGGCTGGAACGTTAAAACCAATAGCGTTTAGTTCTTTGATTGCAGCGCGAAGCTGTGGAATAGAAGCACTGATATTTGGCAACTTGATGATGTTTGCATCAGGATCCTGTGTTAAATCGCCAAGCTCAGTGAGTGCATCAGGTACTTTTTGATCATCAGTTAAGTAATCAGGGAAATTAGCCAGTATACGAGCGGCCAGCGAGATATCACTCACTTCAATCTCAATATCTGCTGCACTTGCAAAGCGGCGGATAATAGGGAGAAATGAGTAGGTTGCCAACATTGGCGCTTCATCGGTTTTTGTGTAAATAATTGTCGACTTACGAGTGGTCATTCTGTACCTCAATAGTTGCAGTAGCAGACTGCGTATTTTTCCGTTCAACAAATACCTGTGGCCTGTAGGGCAACAAGATCGTCTTATTCCTGTTTGTAGTTTTCATCAACCTGACAGACTTTTATAATCACGCACGCAAAAAGCTCGGCAATGTAAATTGGTATTACCAAGCGAATTTTCTGTCACTGATCAGGCCAACATCATAGCATGCGTTGCGCGTGAAAATTTTTAAGGCCTTTAGTATAGGGTCAAGCGAATCAGTTACAAGTCATACCTTTGTCTTAATTACAGCGTTCGGGTGAAAAACTTCTTTTTTTGCTTAAATTTTCACCTTGGAAGGCGATTTTTGACAAATTTATCTGGCAGGCTGTGGAAAAACTACAGGTTTGGTAAACTGCTTACCGGTTCAAATTTCGGTAACGGTATGTCTTCTACTATCATTCTTTTCAACAAGCCCTTTATGGTTCTGTCGCAATTTACGGACGAAGATGGCAGAAAAACCCTCAAAGATTATATCGACCTGCCAGGTGTGTATGCCGCGGGGCGACTTGACCGCGATTCTGAAGGCTTACTGGTACTCACAGATAACGGCGCACTTCAGCACAAACTTACTCACCCGAAAGCCAAAACCAGCAAAACTTATTGGGTGCAGGTGGAGGGTGATGTCGACAATCAGGCCATCCAGGCACTTGAACAAGGGGTAGAACTGAAAGACGGTATGACACTGCCGGCCAATGTCAGCCGAATTGCACCGCCGCCAGTATGGGAACGCGATCCCCCCATTCGGGAGCGCAAAAATATTCCCACCAGTTGGCTAAGCATTACCATTTCGGAAGGGCGTAACCGTCAGGTCAGGCGAATGACAGCTCACGTGGGATACCCCACCCTCAGACTGATCCGCTATCGGGTTGGTAACTGGACGATTGATGGCATCGAAAACGGCCAGTTCGTAAGTATGCCTGGTCCTGATATGGCGCCACTTGCGAAATCAGATAAACGCAAACCCGGTTCGCATCGAAAATCTGCTGCGCCCGCATCACGTAAAATGCCAAAAAGGCATAATAAATCGCGCTAAATTCGTGCCATACACATGGAATTCTGTTAGAATCCGCGCCCCATAAAACGGTTAAGAGCACGCAATAAACACTATGTCGGTTACCCCAACTAAACAAAAAGTCATTGTCGGTATGTCCGGCGGTGTGGATTCATCTGTGTCGGCCTACCTGCTAATGCAACAGGGCTATCAGGTTGAAGGCTTGTTTATGAAAAACTGGGAAGAAGACGACAACGATGAGTATTGCGCAGCCGCCGAAGACCTGGCTGATGCCCAGGCCGTTGCTGATAAACTCGGCATTGAGTTACACACAATCAACTTTGCTGCAGAGTACTGGGACAACGTATTTGAGTACTTTTTGGAAGAATACAAAGCCGGACGCACGCCTAACCCGGACATCATGTGTAACAAAGAAATTAAATTCAAAGCTTTTCTGGAATACGCTGCCGAAGATTTAGGTGCAGACTATATTGCCACCGGGCACTACGTGCGTCGCCGCGAGGTGGATGGTCACTGGCAAATGCTACGCGGGCTGGATGACAATAAAGATCAAAGCTACTTTTTGTACACCTTAGGCGAAGAACACGTTGCTAAGACGCTATTCCCGGTTGGCGAAATTGAAAAGCCCCGAGTGCGCGAGATCGCCGAACAACAAGGGTTAATTACCCACGATAAAAAAGACAGTACCGGTATTTGTTTTATTGGCGAGCGGAAATTTAAAGACTTCCTGAGCCGATATTTACCTGCGCAGCCAGGCGTAATCGAAACCGCTGAAGGCGAAGAAATTGGGACCCACGAAGGTCTGATGTATCACACACTGGGTCAGCGCAAAGGGTTGCATATTGGCGGCTTAAAAGACTTCGGCGATGAACCCTGGTATGTCGTAGACAAAGATGTTGCCCGCAACGTATTAGTGGTTGGGCAAGGGGCCAATCACCCTCGCCTGTTCTCCGATGGCCTGATTGCTAATCAATTACACTGGGTTAACCGTAAGCAACCAGAATCGCCGTTCAGAGCAGTAGTCAAAACCCGTTACCGCCAGCAGGATATTCCTTGTGTTATTACGCCACTGGATAACGGCCAGGTTGAAGTGAAATTTGACACACCTCAGAAAGCAGTGACACCTGGTCAGTCTGCGGTCTTCTATCAGGACGAAGTGTGCCTGGGTGGTGGTATTATCGAGAGTTATATTCGCGAATGTTAGACGCCAGTATTGAACAGCAATTAGGATTGGCCGGCGTATGTCAGGCAGCGCAATTGGTGCAGTCTGTTGCGCGAACCGGGCAAGCCGATACCATGGCTGTAGAAGCCAGCCTGTCGAGCATTCTGGTGACGGAATCCGACACACCTCAGCAAATATTCGGCCAATTGGAAAACCTCAAGCAGGGATTCCAGGTTATTGTGGCGCAACTGGGTGATCACAACAGTAAAAAAGACACTGAAATCACCCGTTATGTAGCCAGTATTCTGGGACTGGAGCGCAAATTGGCCCGCAATAAAAAAGCCATGGCGATGCTGGGTGAGCGCATAGCCCACGTGCAGCGCCAATTGGCTCACATTGATTTCGATAACCCGCAGATATTGCAATCATTGGCGAGTATTTATTCTGACGTGATCAGTCCCCTCGCCCCCAAAATTCAAATCGCGGGTAATCCAAATAATTTAAGTCAGCCCTTGAACCAACACCGCGTAAGAGCGTTATTACTCGCGGGTGTTCGCGCCGCAGTTTTGTGGCGTCAGATGGGCGGACAGCGGCGACAGATCATATTTAAACGTAAATCTATACTGCAAAGCGCCAAACAAGCGCTTAGACTAATTAATTGATTGAGGAGCAAAAGGTGGATCTTTCCCAATTAACGGCGATTTCTCCGGTCGATGGTCGGTATGCCTCGAAATGTAGCGAATTAAGACACATATTCAGCGAATATGGCTTACTTAAGTACCGTGTTGAAGTGGAAGTACGCTGGTTACAAATGCTTTCTAACCAGGAAGGTATTCAGGAAGTTCCAGCGTTTTCACCCCAGTCAAATGCGCTATTGGATAGCATTGTTGCTGAGTTTTCCGTTGATGACGCCCGTCGTATCAAAGAGATTGAGCGCACGACCAACCACGACGTAAAAGCGGTTGAGTACTTCCTGAAAGAAAAAGTGGCCAGCAATAGTGAATTAAACGCCATTAGTGAGTTTATTCACTTCGCCTGTACATCAGAAGATATCAACAATCTGTCTCACGCGCTGATGTGCAATGCAGCACGTGACACGGTAATCCTGCCCTATGCAGATCAGTTGATTGATGCCATAACGGACTTAGCGCGTAAATACCGCACTGTGCCTATGATGGCACGTACCCACGGCCAGCCAGCGTCGCCTACCACTATGGGTAAGGAAATGGCTAACGTTGCGGTACGTTTAAAGCGTCAGCGTGAACAAATCGCAGCCGTAAGCATTCTGGGTAAAATAAATGGCGCGGTAGGTAACTACAATGCTCACTTGTCTGCGTACCCTGAGCTAGACTGGCATGCAATCTCTGAGAAGTTTGTGACCAGCCTTGGTATCACCTGGAACCCATTCACCACACAGATTGAACCGCATGACTACATTGCTGAGTTGTTTGATGCTATTGCGCGTTTTAACACCATCCTGATCGACTTTGATCGCGATGTGTGGGGTTACATTGCACTGGGTCACTTTAAGCAAAAAACCGTCGCTGGCGAAATCGGTTCATCTACCATGCCGCACAAAGTTAACCCAATCGACTTTGAAAACTCAGAAGGCAACCTGGGTCTTGCCAACGCCATTTTCGACCACTTGGCGGCTAAGCTACCTGTTTCACGCTGGCAGCGTGACCTTACTGATTCAACCGTATTGCGAAACCTGGGCGTAGGCGTTGGCTACACTGTAATTGCGTATCAGGCTTCGCTTAAAGGGATCAGCAAGTTAGAAGTCAATGAACAGAGTCTGCTAAACGAACTGAACAACAACTGGGAATTGCTGGCTGAGCCAATCCAAACAGTTATGCGTCGTTACGGCATCGAAAAGCCATACGAAAAGCTGAAAGAACTGACGCGCGGTAAGAAAGTGAATGCGGAAGTGATTGCTGAATTTATCGACGGATTGGAAATGCCTGAAGCTGCAAAAGCGCAGTTGAAGCAATTAACGCCACAAGCTTATATTGGTGATGCAATCCGTCTGGTAGATCAGTTACTGGGCTAAGCCTCTGCTGTTAATCTGGTAGCGCTTGCTATAAGTGAGGGCTACCATGATTTCTTCTTTTTCTGCAAAGTCACCGGAATCCACCGGGCACTATTTGCAACACATTTTAACACTGGTTCTGCACTTGTACTGTGTAATGCTTGCATTGCAGTTACCGTTGATTTTATTAGAAAGTCCTGTAAATCATTTTAAAATTGCGGTGTGGTGTGCTTATTTGATTGCCTTAACGTTGTTAGTGAAGCAACGTGGAGACTTGACCACCACCAAAGCTAAAACGGGCCTATTCATTCTGTATTTCAGTTACTTGACTTTTGCCGTTGCGCTATGGCCGCAAGTTAACAATAGTCACTATTTTTTGTTATTGTCACTGGTAATTGCCGGATTTGTTTTCACTCGCCAGGAGCGCTTTATCCAACACTCACTGGTCGCGACAGCGTCATTACTTTATGTCGGGATCAGTACCTTACAGTTTGTGAAAGTACCCAATAGCGGACTTATTCAATATTGTAACGATTTGACACTGGGTGCTATTTGCATTTGTATTTACATAGTATTCCAACGCATGGCCTTGCTGCGTTGGCAAAAACTCCGTGCTGCGCATATTCAGTCTGTGTCAGTGCTAACCAAACTCCTGCCGAATGAGCCACATAAACCCGAGTCATTATGGCCGTTAGGTGTTACTCGCAAGTACACCTGTGTAACCGTGTTATTCGCCGACCTTGCCGGCTATACCCATATCAACCGGCTTCAGGGCGACGATAACACCCTGAAGTTAATGAAAA
>NZ_JBLBUE010000178.1:0-6715 GCF_047290655.1 Alteromonas sp. AMM-1
AAAGCCCACATCAGTGGCAAATCGTTTTGCCATGGCGCAATAGGCCGTTTTTTGTGGATCATTTTCATCCAGTTTTGCCGCTGCCCTCAGCACTAACTGACGGGCCGCCACTAACTCGGTGTTCATATCGGCCAGTTTAAATTGCAGTGCCTGAAACGCCGCCAGCGGTTTACCGAACTGTTTGCGCTCAAGCATGTAGTCACGCGCGGTGTCCAGTGCCTGCTGCGCCGTGCCAACCGAACAAGTGGCAATATTAATGCGACCACCGTCCAGACCTTTCATGGCAAAAGTAAACCCCTGACCATGTTCACCCAACAGGCTGGCATGACTAATTTCCACGTTGTCGAACGTGATCATCCGGGTTGGCTGTGCATTCCAGCCCATTTTTTCTTCTGGTTTACCATATATAATACCCGGTGAATTCGCGGGTACCACAAACGCGGAAATACCCTTGGCTCCGTCGTTGGACGTTCTCGCCATCACTACCAATACGTCGGTTTCACCCGCGCCGGAAATAAACACTTTACTGCCATTCAGGCGATAACCTGCATCGGTTTTTTCAGCCTTGGTACTTAAACTGGCCGCGTCCGAACCTGCACCGGGTTCAGTAAGGCAATACGAGGCTAGCTGTTCGCCAGTCACTAAACCGGGCAACCAATGCGATTTAATACTTTCAGTGCCCCAGCTAGCGATCATCCAGGTGGCCATATTGTGGATTGTAAGCATAGCGGTTGTTGTGGTGCATCCCATCGACAACTGCTCAAAAATAATGGAGGAGTCCAGTCTGCTTAATCCCAGGCCACCGTCTGATTCAGGGGTGTAAAGTCCACAAAAACCCAGTTCGCCCGCCTTGCGAATAGTGTCGATGGGAAACGTGTGTTCCCTGTCCCACTGCGCGGCAAAAGGCGCCAGTTCCTGCATGGCAAACTGCTTTGCAACATCGGCAAAGGCCTGTTGGTCTTCGGTCATGTTAAAGTTCATTGGCGTCCCCTTTAGCGCAAGTTAATGGTCATGTTCGGACCACTTGGGATGTCCTGCTCAGGCCAGCGCGACGTTACCGTTTTGGTTTCTGTGTAGAACCGCACCGCTTGCTTACCATAGGCATGCAAATCGCCAAAGAATGAGTTTTTCCAGCCGGTAAACGAAAAGAATGGCAGTGGAACCGGAATAGGCACATTAATCCCCACCTGACCTACTGTCACTTCCGACTGATACTTTCGCGCTGCTGCGCCGCTGGCGGTAAATATAGAGGTACCATTGCCATAGGGATTGCTGTTAACCAGCGCGAGCGCTTCTTCTAACGTATCGACACACATACAGCACAATACCGGACCAAAGATTTCTTCCTGATAAATACGCATATCCGTTGTCACGTCTTTGAAAACTGTTGGCCCAATCCAATGGCCGTTCTCCAACCCTTTAACTGTGAATTCACTTCCATCAACCAGACACGTCGCGCCTTGTGCTTTACCCGAGGCAATTAAATCCAGCACACGGTGTTTGGCCGCCGCACTGATAAGTGGTCCAAAGCCTGCCTTGTCGTCGTTCCATACACCCGGTGTAACCTTGCTGATCTGCTGTGCCAGTTCTTCAATCCACTCCTGCGCACTGCCTACAAACACAGCAACCGAAATTGCCATACAGCGCTGGCCAGCTGCGCCTACAGAAGCACCAACCAGATTATTGATAACGTGCTGTTTGTTCGCGTCGGGCATCACCACTGTGTGGTTTTTAGCGCCAGCAAAACACTGTGCACGTTTGAGGTTTTCTGTTGCGGTGCGGTAAATGTACTGGCCAACAGGTACCGACCCGACAAAGGATACAGCTGCGATATCAGGGTGATGTAACAGGGTATCCACTTGTTCTTTGCCGCCATGAACGACATTAAGCACGCCAGCAGGCGCGCCCGCTTCAATAAACAGTTCTGCCAGTAGCATGGGCGTGAGCGGGTCCTGCTCGGACGGTTTAAGAATAAAGGTATTGCCGCATACAATAGCCAGCGGAAACATCCACAACGGGATCATGGCCGGGAAGTTAAAGGGAGTAATACCAGCACACACACCAATGGGCTGAATAAAGCTGCAGGTGTCGATGCCACGGGCCACGTTCTCAACGGTTTCACCCATCATCAGACTTGGGGCATTCATGGCTTGCTCAACCACTTCAATGCCACGCCATACATCACCCATAGCGTCGTCGAATACTTTACCTGTCTCCTCAGCCAACACGGTGGCAATGCGCTTTTGGTCGCGCTTTAAAATAGCCTGATAACGCATCATGATACGGGCGCGTTCTGTTACCGGCACGTGGCGCCATGTTTCAAATGCTTTTTTTGCTGCACTTAGCGCTTGCTGCATTTCAGTGTCGGTAGTCACCGGTGTGCGGGCAATGACGTCGCCGTTGGCGGGATTCGTTACATCAATAAATTGAGTGGTTTGAGAGGCAACCATGTTGCCATTAATTAAAAGAGGAACCTGTTTCATCGCTTTCTCGGTAACTGTGTAGAGTACGTTAACGCTATACCAACCATACGTTAACGTAAACGTAAGCCCTTAAAATTTGCCCTCCTCCTTGTAAATTTATTGTGACATAAAGGTTATTTTTCGTTGGTATTTAGCTATGATTACACCACTGTGGCCATTCGGTACGTGCTAAGTGAAGTTGTGCCTGTTATGCTTAGCGTATTGATGTAGCAAAGGAAATTCTTGTGGGTTCTGTGGTAGTCAGTATTTTTCATGTCATTGTGACGTTGCACTTGCAGGGCTAACCGATGAGCCAACGACTCCGCGTTGCCATTATTGAAGACAATGCCACAGCCCGGGCAACGATCCGCAGTCATTTAATTGTATTGGGTAATCTGGAGGTAAGTAGTTTCAGTACCGGTACAGAACTGAAAAATGCGCTGAAGAAACAAAATTTCGAATTACTTATTTTTGATTTTCATCTGGGTCAAAGACGCAATGGCGTAGAGTGGGTTCAGATACTTCGGCAATCCGAATTTATCCAACCCAGTACAGGCATAGTCTTTATCACAGCGGATCGCTTGCCACAAACCATCGGCCAAATTATCGATACGCATCCGGATCTGTTACTGCTTAAACCTTATACCATTAACGCCCTGCACCGCGGAATTAATCACTACCTGGAGTACCGTAAATTTGCTGCAACGGCCTTACGCTATATGGATGAAGGCAATATTGCAGCAGCCATTACTACGCTGGAAAAGCATAACGGCACTTCCCTGCCGCCTCGGGTGGCGACGGATTTGGATAAACTCCGTGCGCGGTTGCTGTTACAAAAAGGAGATTATGCCGCAGCCCTCACCATTTATGAGGCGACCCTTGCTCAGTCAAACAAGGTATTGTGGGCGCAATGGGGCAAACTAAAATGCCATTATCAAACTGGTGACTGGTCGGCGTGTCATGCCAGTCTGGACGATATGCTGGAGACCCTACTTACCCGTGATAAGGCATTTGAATGGCTTGCCTGCTTGTCGTTCGAGCAAGCAGCATATGAAAAAGCAGAGTACTTTTTAGATCACATTCAGGACAGCGAGTTAAGTTTGCCTGCTACGCGATTAAAAACCATGACGTACCAGAAGCAAAATCGCATTATAGAAAGTATTGATTTACTGCAAAAGAAACGGGAATACAACCGCTCAACGAAAGAACGCTTTGATGAATTTACGTTTGAACTGGCTGAGTTTTACCTGAGTATTGCCCAGCAGAGTCCCTATAATCATCGCGAAGAAAGCCTGAGTCAGGCGCGAAAACTTATGGGCGTTGCCGCGCGCAGTCAATCTGATTTACAAGTGCAACAACGCCATGATTACTTGTTGGCTTACAGTTACGTAATGGAAAATCAATTAGGTAAAGCGCAAGAAATTGTTGGTCGCGAGCACATGAATGCTTATCAACGCAGCTCCGCCAATACGTTAATCATTGCCGCTCGTGTTGCCAGCTCTTTAGGTGACGAAAAACGCGCGATCCAGATGCTGGAATTGGCCAGAGGTAAAACCGAACTTGGTGAAATGCCCGCAGAACAACAAACACTACAAACCCGAATGCTCACTGCCGAGCAGGACACTGGGTTAGCAGCTAAACGGGCAGAACATTACAACGAATTGGGACAGCAACTGTTTGTGAAAAAGCAGCATGTAGAGGCTATGGCAGCATTTTACCGCGCATTACAATTAACCCCTGACGAACCGGCATTTCTATTGAACATGCTGCAAACCATGTTAATTCATGGTGCAAACAGCTACCGCGCACTCACCCTTACCGAGTTAGTAAAAAGTGTGCTGGCACAGTCGCTGTCTGCCAATAATCAACGCCGTTATGCGCAGTTGCTACAGCAATATCCGCAAATCACGGATGCGCTAACAGAGCCGCCTCTATTTAACGCCGGTGAGCCGGGTTAACAGGCTGGACGTATCCCAGCGGCTACCACCTGATTTCTGTACATCGGCATAGTACTGATCAACCAGTGCGGTAAGGGCCAATGTTGACCCATTGCGGCGAGCCTCTTCCAGCGCAATGGCTAAGTCCTTGCGCATCCAGTCGACCGCGAAACCAAACGAATATTCGCCGTTGATCATGGTGCTGGCGCGATTTTCCATTTGCCAGGATTGTGCGGCGCCCTTGCTGATCACGTCAATCACTGCTTGGCAGTCCATGTTCGCTTGTTTGCCAAAATGAATAGCTTCAGCCAAGCCCTGCACAATGCCGGCAATACAAATCTGATTCATCATTTTAGCTAACTGACCGCTACCGTGTTCACCCAGTAACTGGCTGTGTCGGGCATAGGCATCCATAACAGGTTGCGCTTTGGCAAACGCACTTTGCTCGCCGCCAACCATTATAGTTAACTGGCCATTTTCGGCTCCGGCTTGCCCGCCGGATACCGGTGCATCCAGAAAGCTCACGCCTTTCTTTGCGCAGGCTGCGGCTAATTCTCGTGCTAATTGCGCCGAAGCTGTTGTATGATCAACTAACAACGCCCCTGCTTTACAATGCTGTAACGCGCCGTGTTCACCGGTAATGACTTCGCGCACGTCGTCATCGTTACCCACACATACAAAAATTATCTCGGCGTTTTTCGCCGCGTCTGCTGGGGTAAGTGCAATGTCGCCACCATACGTTTGCTGCCATGCCTTGGCCTTGGCAGCAGTGCGATTGTAAACACATACCGAATGACCCGCACGTTGAAGATGACCAGCCATGGGATATCCCATAACACCCAGTCCAATAAAACTCACCTGCATGAATAGAAGTCCTGTTTGCATAAACTGCTGATAGTCTATCACGGTATTGCGCTGGATCATTGCTGGATTGGTTAATCTGCTGGCAATAGCATTTTCTGCCGATTACACTGGCTTTTTCTCATCGCATATGCAGACGCCCAAGGAGGATTGGCATGCAAAGTACCCCCAGAATAGCCATGTTTAGCACCCAGGCTTACGACAAGCAGTCGTTCTCTTCGCATCCATTGTATTCGCAAATCTCACTAAGCAGTTTTGATACACCGCTTTCTGCCAAAACGGCGTCACTTTGTCAGGGTTTCGATACGGTGTGCGCGTTTGTAAACGACAAACTGGACGCTGAAATATTACGTACACTTCACGATGCCGGTGTTAAACACATAGCGATGCGCTGCGCTGGCTACAATAACGTGGATATCGACTGCGCAAGTGAACTGGGACTGGCTGTATCACGGGTACCCGCCTATTCACCTGAAGCCGTGGCAGAACATGCGCTGGCATTGATCATGACGCTTAATCGCAAAACCCATAAAGCCTATAACCGCGTTCGCGATGGGAATTTTGATTTAAATGGTTTGTTGGGTTTTACATTGCACGACAAAACCATTGGCGTGGTAGGTACCGGACACATAGGCGCAGCATTGGTGCGTCTGTTAACCGGTTTTGGCTGCAACATTCTATGCTATGACCCCTACCCCAATGAGGCGTTAACCGCACTTGGCGCACAGTATACCGACTTAACCACCCTGTTCAGCACCAGTCATATTATTAGTTTGCATTGCCCGTTAAATGAACAAAGTCATCACCTGATAAATGAAAATTCACTCGCTTCCATGCGGGATGGCGTGATGTTGATCAACACATCCAGAGGCGGATTGATTGATACCCGCGCCGTCATTAACGCCCTTAAATCACACAAGTTGGGATATTTGGGACTGGATGTGTACGAAATGGAATCAGAACTGTTCTTCCGCGACCATTCCAGTGAGATCATTCAGGATGACGTATTTGAACGCCTGGCCTCTTTTCACAACGTATTAATAACCGGACATCAGGGCTTTTTTACCATTGAGGCACTAAATCAGATTGCCGAGGTCACGCTGGAGAACATGATTGGCTACAACAATCAATTTGCCACGCCCTTTGCCAATGGTGCAGCGCCAAAGAGCCGGTTTCTGGTGCTGCCCTGATCAGGGTTTGTTTAAGTGCAGCCACAAATGATAGTACTTTCCTAACCATTTGAATGGGGTATGTTGATTGTACTTTCGCTCCAGCGCTAACAGAGCCTCGTAGTCGCTGGAGGCGACTTGTTTATCGCGCAGGTAGTCGTGAAAACAACGTATACCGCGCGATGCCAACACCTCAAACCCGAGGGATTCAACCCATTCGGTAACCGTTGGCACCGACAGTGGCTGTTGTGGATTCAGGCGGACCTGGTTTTTCACTTTCATGCCG
>NZ_JBLBUE010000179.1:0-6699 GCF_047290655.1 Alteromonas sp. AMM-1
AAGGTGATGTAGCACCACAGCCGTTAAGGATGAAAAGCGATAGAATGAGTAACCGGGTGTAAACCTGCATTTGCCTCTCCCTGACCTGATCTTTGGTATATGCCAATAATATGCGTTTAGCCAACACCGAAAATGAATGTTTGGCTAGTATGCCTTGAAACGAATTTGATAGAAATATGTAGGGAAATAACTGGTGATTTAATAAACAAGCGAGTATAGTGCGGCGCGTGGCTGGCAGAGATAAAAAAACCCATACAGACCTCAGGACACGAAAAATCTGTATGGGGAAGGTTACGGGCCACATCCTAGCAACTTTGAGCCGGCGTTGCCTGGCACCGGCCAAAGTTAGCGCTAGCACACAGCGCAGTTAACAAATGATCTATTGCAGAATAGATGCCAAAATAATTAAATATTAAAATTCAATAACTTAACATACAATTTACAGCCTGATTGTATAATTTATTCCTCAATGTGGTGCATTCGCACCGCAAAAGAGCAGATTAGCTTCAACAACGCCAATTCCTGCATCCACACAGTGCATCACTAAGTGCAATCACTGAGTGCAATCACTGAGTGCAATCACTGAGTGCAATCACTTAGCGCAATCACTTAGCGCTCACCAACACGTGCTCTGAAATTCCCGGCCTTTTCAGTTTTTCCTTACCGGTTGCCATGCTAACATTCGCAATAACGTTAGACATTGCAGTTAGTGCCGCCGCGCCACATACTGCCCGCGCCCTTGGGACAGAACCAACAGCGCACTCACTATTATAAAAATGGACATATTTATGCTGACACAACAACAACTTAATACCATGCTGTCATTGCAGAACAACATGAACATCAAAGTAAATCCACAATGGCTTACCGCCGGTTATGGCTACTTACGGGCAGCGATGGTTGAATCTGTAGAAGCGATTGACCACCACGGATGGAAATGGTGGAAAGCGCAGGAAAAAGATCTGCCACAACTACAAATGGAATTGGTCGATATTTGGCATTTTGCGTTGTCTGCCAGCATCATTGATTATCACGGTGATATTGAGGAAACCGCAACGGTACTGGCTGCTGAGCTTGCTGAAAACGCGCCGCATGTACAATTTGATGGTCAGTCATATGCACCAGCCTCTCTATCTTTGCTGGACAACCTGGAACTCATGACCGGCTTATGCGCAGCCAAACGGTTCAGTGTACCTTTATTTATGCAAATTGTGACGCAAAGCGAAATGAGCGGTGATGAATTGTATCGTCAGTATGTGGGTAAAAATGTACTGAACTTCTTCCGTCAGGATCACGGTTATAAAGCCGGTACATACGTTAAAACCTGGCATGGCCGCGAAGATAACGCCCATTTGGTTGAGGTGCTGGACAGCCTCGACATGAATGCCCCAGACTACGCTGACCTGGTATATAAAGGGCTGGCTGAACGTTATCCCGGCTAACTACATGCAATTGATATTAGTATGAAGTGTCGCTACGCAGTAAGGAAAACAGCTTAAGATCCACACGCTTTCCATGTAAATACCTGGCTTGCCGTAGCGTCCCTTCACATTCAAATCCATTCTTTAATAACACGTTTTCCGAGGCGTTATTACCCACAACGGTAACGGCTTCTATGCGATTCATGGACGTAGCGTTAAAGAAAAAAGAGATAATAAGCGCAAGCGCCTCAGTTGCGTAACCTCTTCCCCGATAATCGCTGAATATGCGGTAGTACATTTCGCGTCCATCAAGATAATGGCGGGTGCAGACTAATCCCGCTTCCCCAATAATCTGTCCAGCCAGATCTGTTATTAATAATCGTCCCTGCGTATTCTGCCAACAACCGTTGCGCTGAAACTCTGACATGAGTTGCTGTTCTGAATAGAGCTGCACAGGCATAAATTCACCAGGATCACTCAAATCTGACATCATTTCGAACAACGGTGCGATGTCGCCTAGCCGAAGTGTTCGCACTATAAGGGATTCACCTGTAATCACCGTATCCTCGGGTTATTGGTTTATAAAAGGTACGATTACGGTAACGATTTAGCGGTAAAATCTGAGTGAAATATTGGCTTTAAATAAACAAGACTGTGCGGGAAGTGATAGTAATACCAATTCGCATAGAAGTTTACCCACTCAGCCCCCCCTGAGGGTGAACTGACAGGCTTTTTAGCTAGGCTTGGTTGTGCAGGTTTGGTGGTTCCAAATCAAGCAAGCGTAACAACGCTAAAAAGTCTGCCAGTTCGCCCTTAGGGAGTTGCCCATAGGGAGTGGCCAAAACGACTTACATCTGTGTTGCGCCCTCTGGACATAGAATGACTATGCCTCAGAGTGCGCGTCGTGATCTAAGTCGTTTTCGACTTGCCCTCAGGGATCACTCTGAGAGGGCAAACTTCTATGCGAATTGGTATAAAGACGGGAACACAATGGTATTCCCGTTTGAAGCGCAATAGTTGAATTAGTTTTCGTATTTATCTGCGATTTTTTGGTATTCCGCGCACGCCGGTGTTTCCTGCTCGGATTCCATTAGTGTTGCACAATTTTGTACCGCCATGGATTCCAGGCACGCTGTGGCGGGTTCAACTAATTCGTGGTACTCATTAAATTCGGCAATAGACACAAACTGTTGGCACATCTGGCTAACCATATTATCCACCATCACCTTCATGGAAGCAGGGATATCGCCGTTACCGGCGACTTCCTGCTGAATACACACTTTTACCTTACTACACAGTTGTGTAGCCGCCTGATTCAGCTCATTCACTCCTGCCAATGCACTGGCTGAAATCATTGCCGATACACCGAGAAACAGTCCTTTGTTCAACATAGTTGCCTCCGAAAATAATACGTTAAGATTCCCAAACTACAGGTTCATGATACCGCTGATTGATGATATCTGGGAAGCGCTCTTCCAACACATGACGTTTCACTTTCAATGTAGGCGTTAGCAGGCCATTTTCGATGGTCCAGGCTTCCATCATAATCACCAGTCGATCCAGACGCTGATGGCTTTCCAGTTTTGCATTCACTTGCTGCAGGGTGTCTGCAAGCGACGCCGTTACCTGATGTTCAGGCAGTTCCTGGCCTTCTTCAGACAAGACCAATAAGGCAACCGGTTGAGCCAGACTCGCTCCGGTTACACATACCTGCTCTATCAGCACATTTTCCATTAATCTGGCTTCGATCGGTGCTGGCGTAACATATTTACCTTTAGCGGTTTTAAAAATATCCTTAATGCGCCCGGTGATCTTAAAATAATTGTCGGCATCGACAGTGGCTTTATCCCCCGTTCGCAAATAGCCATCTTCAGTAAATGCTTCTTTGGTTTTATCCTCGTCCAGATAGTACCCAATCATATTAGCGCGTGACTTCACCAGTAACTCACCCTCTTCAGACAACTTAATGTCTACACCACTCCAGGGATGTCCAATACAGCCTATTTTGTCGTGGCGAAACGGCAGCGAAGCGGTTCCCAGTGCGGCATTCTCGGTCATGCCCCACCCTTCACAAATTTCAATCCCGAGGCGGGCAAACCAGGTGATCACCGACGGCGGAATGGGCGCAGACCCGCTGGCGCAAATCTTTACCTCTGAGAGCCCAAGGCCAGCTTTAATCTTGCGCTTAATCAAGCTACTCACAATCGGAATACTCAGCAGTAAATCGAGCTTTTTCTGTGGTAACTTGTGCAATATCCCCAGTTGAAACTTGGTCCACAGACGCGGAACCGACACAAACAGCGTAGGTTTACAATGCTGCACATCCCGCTGGAACGTATCGAGAGATTCAACAAAGAACAGTTGCATACCGGCGTGTAATGCCGCCATTTCCACTAATACCCTTTCGGTAATATGTGCAAGCGGCAGATAACTCAGCAGGCGATCCTGCTGGGATAAACTGAGGTCCCCCCGCCCCTGAGCGCCTGCCCAGCTGAGTGTATCGAAGGTATGCATTACGCCTTTGGGATGACCTGTGCTGCCCGATGTATAGATGATTGTCATCAAATCATCCGGGTTGGGTAGCGGGCTTTCCGTGATAGCAGGGCAATCGAGAAACTCGGCCCAGTATTCATCGGCTTTAATGCCAGGGTAAGGAAACGCTACCGTTTTGATGTCGTCGGGAATAGCAGCAATCTGGTTGTTGGTGTCGTCAAGTTTACCAATAAACACGACCTTAACATCGGCATGATTCAGCACGTATTGAATAGTGTCGGTGCCTGCTGTAGCAAAAATTGGTACTGATACATGACCGGCCATCATAATAGCCAAATCAGTCATGATCCATTCGGCACAGTTTTTAGCCAGAATTGCGATGCGACTGCCTTTGTCTAATTGCATAGCTTCGAGTCGATAGGCTATGCGCCTTACCGTGTTAGCAACTAATTTCCAGTCGTATTCCTGATACTGCCCGTTTACCGGTTGCACAAAACAGCGGCTATCAGGTGTTGTGGATTCCCATCGGTACAAACACTCAAGAGGCGTTGCCGTGACTTCTTTTGGCATTTTTGATCCCTCGGTAGGTAACATCGTTATTATAATTAACAACAACTTTACAAAAACATGATAGAGAATGCCAACGAAAACAAGCGCAAATAGTCGTTAAGTTAACGGATTGTGCACAAAATCCAACCGTTTATCGATTCAGCATGTAATTAATAGGAATAGGCATTGTGTTCGTTCTTCAATCATGTTTTTTTATACGTCGATAACGACACTGCGTGAAGGATACTCACCATGAAAGTGACAATAAACCAAAAGACCTTCGATTATGACGGCGACCCCGCAATGCCACTACTGTGGTTTATTCGCGATGACTTAAAGATGACAGGCACAAAGTTCTCATGCGGCATGGCATTATGTGGCGCCTGTACTGTGCATATAAACGGTGAACCCACCCGTTCCTGCCAGTTACCCATGTCCGCCATTCAGGGCAAACAAGTAACCACCATTGAAGGTTTGTCGAAAGATGCGTCACATCCGGTCCAGCAGGCATGGCGGGAACACAATGTGCCGCAGTGCGGTTACTGTCAGAGCGGTCAAATGATGCAGGCTGCGGCGCTATTGAGTAAAAATGCCGACCCCAGTGATGAGGACATCGAAAATTACATGTCAGGCAACATATGTCGGTGTGGTACTTATCCGCGTATTCGGGCGGCAATTAAAACCGCTGCAGGGAAGGTTTAATTATGACTGATACCATCTCAACCTCACGACGCGCATTTTTAAAGCGCAGCGCAACGGCCTCCGGTTTTACGCTGGGTTTAACCTTGCTGCCAGCATCCCGTCCCAGTGCCATGTTTGCCGACACTTCTGCCGGCGACTCGCTGACACCCAGTGTGTTTGTGTCGATTCACGAAAACGGCGAAGTAGAAATTACCTGCCATCGCTCAGAAATGGGACAACAAATTCGCACCAGTATTCCTCAGATTATTGTTGAAGAACTGGGGGCAGACTGGCAGTTTGTTAAGGTTGTACAAGCAACCGGCCATCCTAAATTCGGAGATCAAAACACCGACGGTTCGCGCAGTATTCGCCGCAATTTCGATCGCCTACGCGAAGCGGGGGCTACCGCGGCCTACCTGCTACGTGCAGCCGCGGCAAAGGGTTGGCAGGCTGACATTGCCGATTGCGAGGTTAGCGATCATCAGGTTGTGCATAAACCAACCGGCAAGAAGGTGGGATTTGGCAAATTGGTTGCGGTTGCCGCCACCCTGCCCCTGCCTGAAGCCGATAAACTTGCACTGAAACCTCGTAAAGACTGGCAGTCTATTGGCAAACCCATCCGCAGTCTTGATATTCAGGCAATGACCTCAGGTAAGGCAGTATATGGACAGGATGTGATACTGCCCGATATGTGCTTTGCCGTTATACAGCGCCCGCCCGTGGTATTTAGTAGCGCAGAATCTGTTAACGTCGCAGACATTAAAGCAATGCCCGGGGTGCTGGACGTGATCACGCTGCCAGCCCCTGAAGCACCCGCAATGTTTAAACCTTTAGGTGGTGTAGCCATTGTAGCGAAAAATACCTGGCAGGCGTGGCAGGCCAGTAAGTCGCTATCGGTTAAATGGTCGGAACATGCCAATGCCGTTTACAATTCCACAACCTATCGCGAGCAGTTAATGGCTACGGCCAATAAGCCTGGTGAAGTTGTTCGCCATCAGGGTAGTTTTAGTCAGGCCGAAAAACAGGCCCATTCGGTACTAAAAGCCCAGTATTATGCGCCGCATCTGGCTCAAGCCCCCATGGAGCCCCCGGCAGCAACGGCTGTGGTAACCGATGACAGTGCGCAAGTCTGGACCTCAGTGCAAACGCCACAGGCGGCGCGGCAAGTAGTCGCGGCAGCACTGAATCTGGATCCAGAAAAGGTTACTATTAACGTTACCTTATTAGGTGGTGGATTTGGCAGAAAATCCAAACCTGATTTTGTAGTGGAAGCGGCGTTGCTGGCAAAAGCGATGAAGCGACCCGTAAAGGTAGTCTGGCGTCGTGAAGATGACCTCCAGCATGGCTACTTCCATACTGTGAGCGCCCAGGCCCTGACAGCTACCTTTAACCAGCAGAATCAGGTAACGGGCTGGCTGCACAATTCCGTATTTCCCAGTATCTCCTCCACATTCGATCCTTCCGCCAACAAACCCAGTGATGGCGAGTTAGATTTAGGACTGGTCGACACTCCCTTTGCTATTGAAAATCTACAATTGGAGCGAGGAGAAGCCAT
>NZ_JBLBUE010000018.1:0-51163 GCF_047290655.1 Alteromonas sp. AMM-1
AACAAAAATTTCACCGCCCTGCATGCGCGAGAAATTCTTCACCACAAATTCCACGCCCTCGTCCAGGGTGATCCAAAAACGGGTCATTTCAGGGTGCGTAACAGGCAATTCGTCACAGCCATCGCGCAACAGTTTTCTGAAGAAAGGCACTACCGAGCCTCTGGAGCCTACCACATTGCCATAGCGAACTACTGAGAAGCGCGGCCCCGTGGCGCCAGAGATATTATTAGCTGCAACAAACAGTTTATCGGAAGCCAGTTTAGTGGCTCCGTACAGATTTACCGGGTTGGCAGCCTTGTCGGTAGACAGGGCGATAACGCGGGACACGTCGTTTGCAATTGACGCATCAATCACATTCTGTGCGCCATTGATATTCGTTTTAATACACTCATTGGGGTTGTATTCGGCGGCCGGTACTTGTTTAAGCGCTGCGGCATGTACCACATAATCAACGCCCTTCATGGCAATTTTAAGGCGCTCATTGTCGCGCACGTCACCAATAAAGTACCGCATACATGGCGCATTGAACTGCTGCTGCATTTCAAACTGTTTGAGTTCGTCGCGGGAGTAAATGATGACTCGCTTTGGTTTGGCTTCAGCCAGCAAATAACTGACAAAACGTTTGCCAAATGAGCCAGTTCCACCCGTGATCAGTATGGTACGATTATCAAACACATTCATGTCTTCACCGTTCTTATTTATTGTCAATGCACTGGCAGAATAAGCGCCCCGCATCGATGCGAAGGGTGTCAGTACCCCTGACACAGCGTCAATAAGTTGTCGCCCTCTTCACAATTACACACCTGAAATTGCATGCCATGGTCTCGCGTTGTAATCACTTAAACGAA
This sequence comes from Alteromonas sp. AMM-1, assembly GCF_047290655.1. NCBI lineage: Bacteria > Pseudomonadati > Pseudomonadota > Gammaproteobacteria > Alteromonadales > Alteromonadaceae > Alteromonas > Alteromonas sp. AMM-1. The sequence goes on from NZ_JBLBUE010000018.1 coordinate 849, forward strand.
AACGTATGGAATACAAATGCTTAAGTAGCCATTCCCAAAGCAAATATAGTCAGTATGCAGTTAAAAAGCTATTTAATGTCGTTAAATCCCGGCTAAATGCCGCTTATTTATACTTTTTGATCGCTGTTTGACTACGAATAAACTGGCTAACATCGTCCTTAGCTGACTTTAGCAAGGTTTGCGCCATATTCTTCAGATTGTCGTTAACAACCATTTCCTGTTGGGCAAATTGTTTCGCTGTCGCGTTGTCGAGCTGGCCAAGAATTGAAAGGATAAGCTGATCGCGCTCATTGATGAGAGTATTGAACTGTTGGTATTTGTCGGGAGAATCAGCGAGCAGACACTCGCTGATTTGCTGATTTAACGCTCGTAAGTTATCCGGCGTTAATGCATGATTTAATTGGTCGATATTCACACAGCTTCACGTTTTTGACGCTGCGCTTCGAAAGCTTCCTGTTTGGCTTCTTCAGGAATTTGAACCCAGGCGTCGCGAATAGGAGTAAGCAGGTTAGTCACTTCATCCAGCAACTGCAAGCTATTCTTTACATGCGCTTCATTGAGTCGGTCTAACATGTAATCGTAGAGGGCATACAGGTTTTCAGCTGTCTCGCCACCCAATTTTAAATCCAGCGTATCGCGTAAATTCATGATAATGGCAGACACCCGCGAAATCAGCTGTGATTTTTGTTCAAACTCACGTCGCTCCATTGCGCCTTTGGCATAGGCAATCCTGTCTAACGCGCCCTGCATTAACATCAGGGTTAATTTGTGAGGATCCGCGGTTGCAATATCTTGTTTGAGGTTGCCTTTCCGATAAGCATTAATGCCGGTAAGTGCCATGTTAACTCCTAAAAATTCGCATTAACCCAGTGCCGCTAACAACGCTGAACCGGTTTGGTTTAGCTTGGCTACGGTTTGGTCCAGGTTGAGATATTTGTCACGTAAAATTTGTTCGTAATTTGACATGCGTAGTTCAAAGCGTTCTCTATCATCATTAAGCTGATCGCGGTCATCTTTCGCTGAACGCTCGCGCAAACTAATCAATCCGCTGAAAGACGTGTATTCTTTGGTGATCTCATATAAACGCGTGGCAATACCCTGGTTTTCGTCGGTAAACAGTTTTGCAATTTCATCAAAATTATCATCAATCGCATCACTTAAACGCTCTTCACCGGAACCCAAACCAAAGTCCAGACTACCGATTTCGAGCTTGCCATCTGACGTCAGTTCAATGCCCAGTGCAAACAAGCTGCCCAGCGACGAGGAATCCACTCTCGAACCAACCACACCTGCCAGCGCCCCACTGATACCTCTGAGCAGTGAATCACCTGCTAACGCGCCATCTTCTTCCAGCTCAGATTCACCGTAACGGGTCAGGGATTTGATATCCGTAATAATTTTGTTGTAATTATCAACAAAATCACGGATTTTTTTATCGAGACCTTCTTTGTCGTAACCAATTTCCAGCGTTGACGTTAAACGCGTAATGCCGTCAACATCAAACGGGGATTCCTTAGTAGCCTCAAACGATACGTTTTGAATGGTATTTTCAAAATTGTTGGTGTCACTTTCTACCGCAATACCATCAATAGTAGCCTTCGCATTAGACGCCGACTTAATAGCAGTCAGATAGGTGGCCGTTTCTGTAGAATCGGTTGTCGTTAATTTATCGAGCTCCGCGCGGTTGCCATCATTAACGATTTTTAAATCATTGCCCGCACCGGTTACGGTAGACGAGAACACCAGTTTAGCGCCACCAGCGGCAGTACCCGTATCAATGATGTTGGCATTAACACCGAAGTTATCACTGTGATTATTAATTTCTTCGCGCAATTGCGCCAATGTCATATTTTGCTTAACGGTAACAGTAAAGCTGTCGCCAGTGCTATCTATTTTGAACGTCATGGTGGCATCGCCAGCCGCGTCCGTTAACACTTTGTCAGTGCTGGCGGCAAAATCCGCATCGGCTGTTTCGAAGCGACTGCCAGAGGCCAGTTGTGATACTGCAATTTCATAGGAACCGCGTAATGCGGAGTTTGCCGCTTCCGCTGTAAAGATCTCGGAATCTTCATTGGGATGGGTAATAGTAGGCTCGCGGCCGTTGATATCGGAATCACGGCGCATTTCATCAAGCGTATCTTTGAAATCAGACAATTTAGACTTTATTTGCCCCAAAGCGGAAATTTCAGCTTCGATCTTTTCTTCTTTGGCGTTCAGTCGCTCTTCTTTTGGCGCACGCTCTGCATCGAGCAATTGCGACACCAGGTCGTCAAGCGCAAGCCCAGAACCAACACCTAACGATTGAATTGTCATAATTCACCTCTACACTTTATTGTTTAAAAGCACCCCCACACTACTTCCGATGTCTTGTTGGAGATCTTTTATACGTTCCGCAAGCCTCAACACCTCATCTGATGGAATTTGTCTGATGACAGCACCTGATGAAGAATCTTTTACCGTTACCACAGACCGCTTGGTATCGTCGTCAATGGAAAACGCCAGATTGCGGTTTTGTACCTGCAAAAATGACTGTATTTCCTGCACCGCGACATCCAGCTCCTGGCTACGCCCCTCTCTCTGAAAGTTATCGGCAGAATCAGAATTAGCTTGAATATCTTCTGCTGAAGGCGTGCTATTTTTTTCCAGGTTTCGCTGGTTTAGATTTTCCTCAATACGCGTCTGGCTTAACGATCGCTCGTTTTTGACCTCGTTTGCGCTATTGCTATTAATACCAGCAAAATTCTGGCCAATTTGTGACGTTGAAATTTCCACAATTAACCCCCTGATTACAAACGCCAAAACGGGCCTGCTTATAGCAGATGCCCGTTTACCATCTTAACTCTTATACCGGAATGTTCCGGTTAGCTAACTTAGCCCAGCAGCGACAACGCTGTTTGTGGGCGCTGGTTAGCCTGGCTCAGTACAGAAACAGACGCCTGCTGAATAATCTGATTTCGTGTTAATTCGGCAGTTTCTGCGGCAAAGTCAGTATCACGAATACGTGAACGTGCGCCTGACAGGTTCTCAGAAATGCTGCTTAAGTTACGAATAGTCGATTGGAAGCGGTTTTGCAAGGCACCTAGTGATGCACGCTGCGCACCAATTGCAGAAATCGCTGTATCAACCGCCGTTAATGCTGCAGAAGCACCAGTCACAGACGATACTGAAACAGTACCCACACCCAAACCAGAGGCTCCGAATCCACCTGAACGTGACAGGTTTACAGAGATAGTCTGTCCACCGTTTGCACCAACCAGGAATTTTGCGGAGAAGCCACCAGTCAGAATATCAACCCCAGCAAACTGTGTGTCTGTAGAAATACGAGACAATTCGTTTACCAACGCTGTTACTTCCTGTTGCAGTGCCACACGGTCAGCAGAGCTGTTGATACCATTTTGTGACTGAACTGCCAGTTGGCGAATACGCTGCAAGCTGGTTGTAACCTCAGACAATGCGCCTTCCGCTGTTTGCGTCAGTGAAATAGCATCGTTAGCATTACTTACAGCCTGATTTAAACCCTGAACCTGTGTGGTCAGACGGTCAGAAATTTGCAGACCCGCAGCGTCATCTGCTGCACTGTTAATACGGAAACCTGACGACAAGCGCTCAAATGATGTACTTAGCTTGTTACTGACATCAAATAACTGACGCTGTGCATTCAGGGCCGAGACGTTTGTATTTACATATAAAGACATTATCTAACCTCCTGGGGTCACAGCTGGTCGAATATAGTGAATTCTGCTAAGCTGTAACCTTACGTACCTAATTCAGCGGACTGATATCCAGCTAAACCACCTCATATTTGTAGCGCCCTCCGGCAACTACGCAATTCACAGAATGAATTACCCCTCAACTATAGGTATCGGCCATTCCTTGAGTTTCTTTAGCTTTTTTTCTCTCTTTTTTAAAATATTTTTTAAGTCATTGTTTTAAATGAATTTTAATTTTAAATATTTTGCTAAAGTTATCGAACTTAAGTGAAATACAGGCCTGTTCTCAGCTTGGTTTGAGATATTTTTCAAAAAATTTATGGGCAATATGGGCAGGTTATGCCGGCAAGCTACGCCGAAAGGCTACGCCACTTGACCAGATCAACAGCGAGGCAGAATCATGACAATCGAAACGGCATTACAGTGGCAGTAAAGTCCGTTAGCGGCAACTCATCGCCCCAACGCATTGCCATGCGGCAAGGATTGTTTATGCTTTCGTTCGGATTTGGCCATAGCAAACATCTATGGAATGAAAACTCATGCGGGGATTCCCATCCTTGTGCGAGCCTTACCGGACTACTGCACAATACAAAGAGACGCTGCATCGCAGGTAATCCCTGAGACAGGAAGCATCATGAAGGGAAAAAATAAAGAATTTACGGTGTGTCAAAAAAACGTTGGCACAGGATTTGTATAGTATTACCTTGTAAGTTGACTGGTGTTTACTCGGCAATAAAAATAAAAAAGGCCGGGTCTAAAAGGCGACCCGGCCAACTTGCTCACGTTAGGAGTTTTGAGCAAATTCGGTTTCTGCTGGCTGGCAGGATTAGTAGTAGTATACTGGCCTCTCAACCTAAAATTCTACACTCTCAGTTCTGTTAGTCGGCGTTTTCTTCCTTTTACTGGTGGCCTTTCGGCCGCCATCCTTGGCTGGGGTTGGCCTCTCAGTTCCACCCTCTCTTTGTATTCAAGTTTAGCCTAATAACGACAATGCTGCCTGTGGTCGCTGATTGGCCTGGGCAAGCACTGTTGTACTTGCTTGCTGGATTATCTGCCAGCGGGTAAGTTGTGCCGTCTCGGTGGCAAAATCTGTATCTTTAATGCGCGATCTTGCCGCTGACACATTTTCCGAGATACTGCTTAAGTTCCGAATCGTTGATTGAAAGCGGTTCTGGATTGCACCTAAGTCTGCCCGTTTGGCGTCGATAATCGAAATCGCTGAATCTATCGTAGTCAGTGCGCCAGACGCGCCCGCTGCTGTTGCTACGGTTAGGTTATTCCCGCTCGTCAGGCCTGAGAAACCAAAGCCGCCGCTGCGCGAAATATTCACACTGATAGTCTGACCGGCATTTGCTCCCACCAGGAAAGCAGCTGAATAGGCCCCTGACAAAATATCGACACCACCAAACTGCGTTGTTGCGGCAACACGTGAAATTTCCGTTTTCAGTGCTGATACTTCTTTTTGCAGTGCCAGTCTGTCTGATGATGAGTTGATACCGTTCTGGGACTGGATAGCCAGCACCCGTATACGTTGTAAGGCCGTTGTTATTTCTGACATTGCGCCTTCGGCTGTCTGTGCCAGAGAAATCCCGTCATTTGCGTTACGCACCGCCTGATCAAGACCCATAACCTGGCTGGTCATCCGGTCAGAGATTTGTAACCCGGCTGCATCGTCTGCCGCGGAGTTGATGCGAAAGCCTGAAGATAAGCGTTGGAACGCAGTATCCAGACCATTTGATGAGGTGAACAATTGTCGACGAGCATTTAGCGACGACACATTCGTGTTAACGTATAGACTCATGGATTTCTCCTAACAGTTAAAGTAATCGCGTTGTATTTGTTGTTGTTATCAACGCAGTTTTAAAATTCACTTCAACGTGTTGGCACAGCCTATGCATTATCTTTTGCGTCAGTGATAAAAAACTGACGCTTTGCTTGGCGAATGCCTGGTTAAGCAGCGCTAAACTGAGCAAAAGCTCTTGCTGGCGGCAGGTATGATGTTCAGACCTCATACCTCTCACTACCTCCTGGCTTCATTCCTGTCAGTCAGCAGCTTTAGCACAGCACAAAACCCCAGGGTTTTATTTAGCTTGCTTAAACACGTTGTCTTGCAAAAAACACTCTACTCATCGGTCGATTGCAGTCTGCCCCCACATATTGCAACTCGACCGTTTTTCTTAGTTTCTACTCATCGTTATTTGATTATGGACTGCAGTCTGCCCCCGCATTTTTACAGTCCTGAGCATCATCATGCGTTCACTCGATGCTATTGCAGTAACTGCAATGCTGCTTGTGGACGCTGATTAGCCTGGCTAAGTACCGTAGTACTGGCCTGCTGGATAATCTGCCAGCGTGTTAACTCTGCCGTTTCAGTGGCAAAGTCTGTATCCCGGATCCGTGACCGTGCGGCCGACGCATTCTCGGAGATATTGCTTAAGTTTCTGATAGTTGACTGGAAACGGTTTTGTACCGCGCCTAAGTCTGCCCGCTTGGCATCGATAGCAGAGATAGCCGCATCGATCACCGGAAGCGTTGCTGAAGCCTGTCCGGCTGTCAGTACACTGGCGTTATACCCGTTGGTAAGGCCAGAGAAACCGTAACCGCCCGGACGAGACAAGTTAAAACTGATAAACTGACCTGCTTGTGCACCCACCAGGAATGCGGTAGAGAAGGCCCCTGTCAAAATATCGCCACCGGCAAACTGTGAGGTTGCAGCGATACGGCTGATCTCCAGTTTTAGGGCTGATACTTCTTTTTGCAGTGCCAGTCTGTCTGCAGACGTGTTGATACCGTTTTGTGCCTGAATAGCCAGCACACGGATGCGTTGCAGCGCAGTGGTGATTTCTTGCATGGCGCCTTCAGCAACCTGAGCAAGAGAGATGCCGTCATTGGCATTTCGAACAGCCTGATCAAGACCCATAATTTGAGACGTGATCCGATCTGAGATTTGCAATCCAGCCGCGTCATCTTTGGCGCTGTTAATCCGGAAACCGGAAGACAGGCGCTCAAAAGCGGTACTCAAATGCAAATTAGAGGTAAATAGTTGCCGCTGAGCATTCAGCGACGACACATTCGTGCTAACGTATAAGCTCATTTTGTAATCTCCTAACGATTTTGTAGTACCCAGGTTTTTATTGTTTTTGTTAACCTGGTTTGGCCGATCATGTTGTTGTTATTGGGGCGATCAGCCTGGCACTTTTGCGTATTTATTATTTTTGTTCGCAGTGCCTTTGTAATAGTTATCGTACGGGCAGGAGAAATCCTTTAGCCTTTTTTACTAAATTTTTTTAAGCTTATTTTTCAGTTAGTTAGAAGCAGCAAGGCGCCGGACTTTCGTCCGGCTTTTTGCTCTTTTTTTAAAGAGTGAGCCTACTCTCTGCTGTCAGGTGGATACCTGGTTCACTACCTCCTGGCCCCATTCCCTGACTTAGGAATCACGTGGATTAACCTAATAACTGCAACGCTGTTTGTGGACGCTGATTTGCCTGCGACAATACAGTAGTACTTGCCTGCTGGATAATCTGGTTACGCGTCAGTGATGCAGTCTCTGTTGCGAAGTCTGTATCTTTGATACGAGAACGTGCGCCAGATACGTTTTCTGCGATGTTACTGAGGTTACGAATAGTAGATTGGAAGCGGTTTTGCAGAGCACCCAATTGAGCACGTTGCGCACCGACAGCGGAAATTGCAGTATCCACTGCAGTAAGTGCTGCTGATGCTGTGGCAAAAGAGGAAACTGACACTGAACCAACGCCCAGGCCTGATGCACCAAAACCACCGGTACGAGACAGGTTTACAGAGATGGTCTGACCGCCGTTGGCACCTACCAGGAACTTAGCGGAGAAGCCACCAGTCAGAATGTCCAAACCACCGAACTGTGAATCAGTAGAAATACGGGACAACTCACTGATCAGTGCGTTTACTTCCTGTTGAAGCGCCACGCGGTCTGCAGACGAGTTAATACCGTTTTGCGACTGCACAGCTAACTGACGAATACGCTGTAAAGCAGTAGTCGTTTCGTTAAGTGCACCTTCAGCGGTTTGCGTTAATGAAATAGCGTCGTTGGCGTTACGTACGGCTTGGTTCAGACCTTGAATCTGAGAAGTCATACGATCGGTAATTTGCAGACCCGCCGCATCGTCAGATGCACGGTTAATGCGGAATCCTGATGACAGACGCTCAAATGAAGTGCTTAATGAGTTAGACACATCGAACAACTGGCGTTGCGCGTTTAATGCGGACACATTGGTATTGACGTACAAAGACATAAGTCTCTCCTACACTCTCAATCCAGCTGGAGCTGGCTGCCGGGATCTCCGGCGTTACATTGTATTAGTAGTCATCAAAACCTGAGGGGTAATTGATGAACTGGCTCTCTCAAATCCTATATCGACATTCTTGAAATTCCCTTTAATAAAATTTTCAAAAATTCTTTAGCGGCTGATCGGAAACGCTATACTGAGAGCTAAACTGCTTTGCCATTGGCACAATTCAACTGGCATCCATGTATCAAGAGTTAAATTTGAAGATTCAATTAGATAACATACAGCGAGTGTGTACCGGGCAGCGTCACAATGCCTTTGGTGATGCAGTGATCTTTCAGGATCAGTTATTCATCAGCTATCGCAGTGGTACTCATCACATGAGCGACGACGGAAAAATCATCGTTGTGCAGTGCAAGCTCAACGGCCAGCGAGTGTCTTATCATCAGCTGGTACTGCCGGGTTATGATTTACGGGATCCGCATTTCACTCCCACCCAAAGCGGCAAACTCATGTTGATTGCTCACACACGCTCTTCCCCGGCACATCCAGTACCCGAAACCGTGAGTTGGTTTTCAACCGGAAATAACACCTGGTCAGGTATACACTTCCCTGGCCCCAGGGCATGGTGGTTGTGGCGGGCAAAAGAACATAATGGCATGTGCTGGGGGCTGGGTTATCTGCGCCAGGCCAACCAACTCAATTTGTATGCGGGTCAGTTACGCGGGCAAATGGAGCTAAAGCGTGAAGCCATCCTGTCGAAAAAGAAACACGGACTGGGGTATCCCAACGAAAGTGATTTGGTTTTTACGTCTGATGATCGTCTGATCACAATTGTACGACGTGATGCCGATAGCTATACCGCTCAATTAGGCATAAGCAAGCCACCCTACACGCAGTTTAAGTGGCAGGATCTGAAAATGTACATTGGAGGCCCTGCTATGTTGTTACTGAATGATGATTCAGCATTGGTTGCTGGCAGACACTGGGATGGCAAAAATTTGCACACCCGGCTTTGGCAACTCAATATCACTACGGCAAAATTAACCACCCTGGCAGTGTTACCCAGTGCAGGTGATAATGGTTATCCGGGACTGGCAATTCACAACGACAGGTTATTGATGACGTATTATTCGTCTCACATCGATAACCAAAGCCGAATGTATCTGGCCACATTCAGCGTTGACCAGACTAGAGATAGTTAAATAAACTCAGGTTGGAAATTTTTGGAAAAGTAGACAGCGCGGCAGTTAATGCCGCTTCCTGTTTTGCGAACTCTGCAGAGGCTTCGGCATAATCCACATCCTGAATAGCTGAACGCGCTTCTTTGGTTGCCACTTCCAAATCCAGATTGGTCTCGTAAACGGATTCAGCAACATTTAAGCGCGCACCAATCGACGACACCTCAAATCCGATTTTTTCAAGTGCATTATCAATGCCCACTAAGGCATCACTCAAGCCTTCTCTGAAGTCTGAATCACTGACATTCTCATTGCTTAACACGGCTTGTAGTTCATGCAGTGTTTGCGCAATGTTTTTCTTTTCAGGTGCATCCAGTTGGAAGTTCAGAGTAGAACCAGTATTACCGGTTAATGTGAAATCGATACCCGCAAACGTAAAAGGTTCGCCACTTGTATAACCTTTGGTGGCTACAACCGCACCGGTACCGGTATTGGTAATTTGCACCTGGGTGGACGAAATCACACTGACCTGGTAATTGTTATTTGCTGCGGTTACCGGATCGTAATTATTACGGTAAAACTTATCAAAATCGCCCTGACCTGCCACCAGCGCATAGTCCACGGTAATCCCTGAAGAACCGGTTATAGTGAAATTGCGGCGGGCTGCCACATCTTCAAATACTGATTGCCCCGATGCACTGCTGCGGATCGTAACACTGCCAGATAACTGCACTTCATTGGTTCCACTGTCGCCCTGGAATGTGTACGCATTGCCCGATGCGCCCGGATTGAATACAAATGGCTGAGTTTCCGACTGATAACCGGCAAAGTAATAATCGCCATCGGCATTTTGCGAGTTCATTAAATCAAACACTTCGTCTTTAATTTGCGCGATTTCCGATGCCAGCGCTTTGCGGTCGGCATCCGATAACAACCCGTCACCGGCTTGTAATGCTAACACCCGAGCGCGATTCATGGTGTCGGTCATGTTGCGCAAAATCGATTCCTGCTGAGACAAAGAGCCCGTCACCAAATCGTTATTGCGCTGAAACTGCTTCAGGCTGTCGAGCTCTTCTGTCATACGGATGACCTTTGCCGAGCCCACCGGATCATCTGATGGCTTGTTAATGCGCTTGCCCGACGACAAGGCAAGCTGTGTATCCGCCAACCCGGCCTGATTATCCATAATGGCGCGGATATTCTGATCGTAAAGCTGATTGGTCGTAATTCGCATAGACACTACCTAACCGACGATAAAATGGTGTTAAACAATTCCTGTGCGGTAGACAGGATCCTGGCGGCAGCCGCATACGACTGCTGATATCTCACCAGATTTGCCGCTTCCTCATCCAAACTCACGCCCGACACAGAATCGAACCATTCAGATGACTGTACCTTCATCGCTTCCGCAGCTTGCAAGGCAATACTCGCCGACGACGCTTCCTCTCCGATTCGGCTCACCAGTGTCGAATAGCTCTCATGCAATGTGCGTGGCTGACTAACACTGTTAGTACTTAATTTGGTCAAGCCCTGCTTTTGTAAGCCCGCAAGAGCCAGCGCATTGGTATTGTCGTAGCTGCCGTCAGTATTGTAGCTGATGGTAAAGCTGTCGCCTGCAACCGGTTTACCCTGCAAGCTAAAATCATACCCCGGGTAGTCATTCAGCGCAGAAAACGACGCCGGCCACGCCGGAGAACCTGTCGCTTCGGCTTGTGCCAGTAAGTTGGTGTAATCAGTTACGCCACTGACACTGGTGATCACATTTGCTGGTGATTCACCATCCAGCACATTAAAACTGGTTTCCGAGGTAAATACGATTTGTAGTGGCGCCCCCACTGTTGCACTGGGCGAACCGGCCAGACCGTGTATACCACCTGAGCCATCAAACGCTGAGGCATCAGCACCCAACGACGCATCCACTTCAGTGTTTGTGACTTTAGTGGCAACCACCTGGGCATCACCCAGATTACTGTTGCTCACGTCCACCCGAATCGGGCTGGCAAACGCCAAATCTTCCGGGCGAGTAGTAGCCATCTCAATATCACTGGCACTGTATTTAACCGGCTGGAATAAAAATTCATTGCCAACGCTATAACCCGATGCAGACTGGAATTCAATTTCAATCCCGCCGGGTAATTCAGTAAATCCACTGGTTACGGCAATCCCCGTGTAAGTGACAGGCTGGTTATTTTCATCTTTTTTAGGACTGCCATCGGCATTGAGCAGTTCTACCGATACTTGTGACGGTACCCCGCCAGACACAGCCGTTACCGTAACCCGGATATCCGCGTCCGTTACAGCACTGCCCTGTCCCGGCGTAAATTGCCCCGCTACTTTAAGCGTATCGGGTGTCCCCGAATACGGTAGCCCGGTTAATTCCGGTAATGTAAAAATGTCACCGCCAAGTTGGAAATCTAAATCCATGCCCAACCGGTTCTGGCTATTCACCGCGTCGGCAAAGGCTACCGCCAGTTGGCCAATATCCCGCTGTGCCGGGCCTAATACTTCATCCCGGTAGCGGAACAAGCCACCCAGCGAGCCGCCTAAATCATCTTCGGTGATCCGAATATTAGTATTGGCTTTTGCGCCATCGAACGTGGTTGCCAATTGCAGTTGTTTGTACATCACATCAGCGCTATCGGTGAGTTCAAACAAGTTAAAGCTGCCATCTTCTAATACCAACGATTCGCCACTGCTAAGATTCACTAGCAGTGAACCATTGGCGTTGCGGCTTTCGCGGATCTCGATAGACATTAATCCTGCTAGTTCGTTAATGGCATTATCGCGTTCGTTTAGCAGTGCAGTGGGCTCGCCACCGGTGTGATTGCCTTTTACAACCAGAATGGCTTTGTTCAGATCGCCAATGGTTTTGATCAGGTTATTTGAGCGGTTAACCATACTCTGGAATTCAAGGTTGAGTTCATCTTCCTTGTAATTCATAAAATCAGCAATGGAGCTCATACGGCGGAGCATGGAACTCCCCTGGCTCAACACCAGGTCGCGCGATGCCAGATTCGTTGGATCGTCAGCGGCAGTTTGCACGGAGGCAAAAAATTCACTCAAGCCCGTGGATAAAGAATTGGCCTCATTAGCCAGTAAATTATCAATTGCTTCTGTTTTGTTATAAAACGTTTCCCACTCGCCAACCTGAGTAATATCGCGACGCATTTGATTTTGCGCGAACACGTCTATCACACGCTCGGTGGTGGCTTTACCTACCCCACCCAATAATTCATTGGTGAATACCGTGCGCTCGCGAACATAGCCTTCTGAGTTTACGTTGGCTATGTTGTTACTGGTGGTCGCCAACAGGCGGCTGCTGGCGTTAACGCCACTGGTTGCAATGGAATAGAGATCGACATTGCTACTCATGCTTCAGCCCCCCGATTATGTGTGTTCATGGTAAATAGCCCTTGAACTGTTCACTGTTCAGCACCGACATTATCTTGTCGGCGTACTGGGGATCGGTAGCGTAACCGGCCTGTTGCAGCGCATTGAAATACGCTTTTGGATCAGCCGCCTGCTCCACCGCGCCCTGATAGCGCTGTTGATTTCGAATGAAATCAACGTAATCAGTTAATCCCTGCTCCAGCGATTCGTAGCTTGGGAATGCCGCTGTTTGCTGGCGCGCGACCGTGTCGTCAAATTCTACTGTAGCTACCGTAGCCGCATTACCTTTCCACTGGCTGTTCGCTTTAATGCCAAACAGATTATTGGTGCTATTGCCTTTGCCATCGTGGATCACGTACTGACCCCATCCGGTCTCAACCGCGGCCTGGGCAATTAATGCTTCCGGTGTTACGCCAATCTTTTCGGCAGCCTGTGAGGCCACGGGATACAATGCCTGAACAAAAGCAGCAGGATTGTCAAATGCGGCGGTTTTAAATGCTTGCTGTACTGATTCTTCTGACACAGATTCAGCCAACGCCTGAGCATCGGCTACCTGCGAACGGTTATGCCAGTTTAGCGAGGCTAGATTGCCGTCGTTTCGCAACACACTTGATGGCATATACTGCCCTTTCTCAGGCTGACCGAGTTGCTGCACAATTAATTTAGCCAGCCCCATGCCACCACCACTGGCCATATCTGCAGCCATTTGCTGATCGTGCATGTCGCGGTAAAACTTCATTTGCTCAGAGTTAAAGGGGCTGTCTTCGTCGGCCATCGCATCCTGCGCTTTGCGCATAGACTTGAGCATCATTTGCACAAAGATAGCTTCAAATTGCTGCGCGGCCTCTTTCAGTGCATCTTTGTCGTCGCTATACACCGCTTCTTTTAAGCGGTTGATACTCGACATATCATGCACGTTTCGGGCGCTTTCCAGCGTAGTTTTGCTATTCAACAGGTCCATTAGATCACCACCAGCTCACCTTGCAAAGCTCCGGCCTGACGCAAGGCTTCAAGAATAGCCATCAGGTCGCCAGGTGCTGCGCCGACTTCGTTCACTGCGCGCACTAACTGGTCCAGTGTTACACCAGGTTCAAACTTAAACATACGGCTGTCTGCCATATTAACGTCAATGATGGACTGGGTAGTGACCACAGTTTCACCTTCGGCTAACGCATTAGGTTGAGAAACCTGCTGGTTTTCACTGATCGTGACGGTAAGACCACCATGGGTAATAGCGGCAGGCAACAGGCGCACATCCCGGCCAATTACAATGGTGCCAGTACGGCTGTTTACCACTACACGGGCAGGCGCATCTGCCGGGGTAAATTCGAAGTTTTCCAGGGTTGCCAAAAAGCCGACTCGCTGACCCGGATCCCGCGGCGCAGTCACACGGACAGAAGCCGCGTCTAATGGCTCAGCAATCGCATAGCCTTTCTCAGGCTGCGCGCCAAAACGCTGGTTAATGGTATCGGCCAGTGCTTTGGCGGTTGAGAAATCAGGATAATGTAGATTCAGCGTTAAACTGTCACCAGAAGCAAATCCGCTCGGTACAGCACGCTCTACCAATGCCCCATTGGCAATACGACCAACGGTTGGAGTATTAACGATAATACGTGAGCCATCCCCACCCTGAGCGCCAAAACCACTGACAACCAGACTTCCTTGTGCAACCGCATAGATATTGCCGTCGACCCCTTTGAGGAAGGTTTGTAGCAGTGTGCCGCCCTGCAAACTACTGGCTTCACCAATCGATGACACGGTAACGTCAATAGTTTGACCTGGCTTAGTAAATGGCGGCAAATCGGCATGAACAGCCACTGCCGCGACGTTTTTAATCTTGGGTTTGGTGTTGGGATCCAGGCTAATACCAAAGTTACTTAGCATGGTACGGAAGCTTTGCTCGGTAAACGGGCTTTGCTCGCCCGTGCCAGGCAAACCCACTACCAGGCCGTAACCAATTAACTGGTTGCTTCGCACGCCCTGAATACTGGCTACATCTTTAATGCGCTGAGCAAATACCTGATTGCTAATCAGCATACTACCAAGCAAAACATACATAAAAATTCGCATAGGACCTCCTTACATCGGCCACCATTCAGAGGAAAAGAACTTGGTTAACCAACCCTTTTCCTGTGAACGGGCGAAACTACCGGTACCACTGTACTGGATGCGCGCATTGGCAATTTTGGTAGACACTATTTCATTTGCAGGAGAAATGTCAGAAGGACGAATGATGCCGGTCAAACGAATGTATTCGTCGCCGTGATTCAACGTGAGCCACTTTTCGCCGCGGATCACCAGATTCTGATTTGCCAGCACGTCAACAACCGTGACAGAAATGCTACCGTTTAAACTGTTGCTCTGGTTGGCTTGAGCATCTCCGGTAAATTCATTGGATGAACTCACTCCCAGTTGAATTGACTCTCTGCCTATATTCAATGCATTGCCGCCTAAACCAGTAATCGGCTGTAAATCTACCCCGGTTTCTTTAGACGTGGTTGTGCCGGCTGATTTTGACGCTGCGGTATTCTCGCTCAGGGTGACGGTGATGATGTCACCTACCCGGCGGGCAGTGACATCAGAATACAGACTGTTGGCCATGTAAGGGCGAAACAAGCCACCGTCTTCAACGATGTGCTCGCGCGGAATATCCGGGATCACAGGCGCAAACGACGGGTCGTTTGCCTGCACATAGTCAGGGCCTGTGCTGGCACAGCCAGTGGTAATCAATCCCGCAATCGCAATGAACATTAGGCGCTGCATAACCGTCTCACTTATTCGTTATAGCTGTTGAATGACCTGTCCAAGCATCTGATCCACCGATGAGATCACCTTGGAGTTCATTTCGTATAACCGCTGACTTTCAATCAGGTTTACCAGCTCTTCTGTTACGTTCACGTTGGAGGTTTCCAGCGTGCCCTGCACAATGGTACCTAAGCCCTGTAAACCGGGTACGCCTTGAATTGGCGCGCCTGATACTGCTGTTTCGACATACAGGTTCTGGCCAGTAGGCATCAGGCCAGTCGGATTAACAAAATCAGATACAGTAAGCTGTCCCAATACCTGTGGCTCCGCCTGTCCACGAACCGATGCCGACACTTCGCCGTCCTGTGAAATAGTAATTTGCTGTGCATCTTCCGGAATGGTGATTTCAGGCTGTAACAGGAAACCAGCCCCAGGAGTAACAATTTGCCCTTGATCGTTTAACGTAAACTGACCATTGCGGGTATACGCAATGCTGCCATCAGGTTGCAGGATTTCGAAAAATCCGCGCCCTTGAATCGACATATCCAACGCGTTGTCGGTTGTTAACAAGTTCCCTTGTGTATGGGCTTTTTGTGTTGCCACTACTTTTGAACCTGCGCCCACCATCAGGCCTGATGGCAATTCAGTATCAGCCGACGAGCGACCGCCCGGCTGATTAATGTTCTGATACAACAGGTCTTCAAATATCGCCCGGTCTTTCTTAAAGCCAACGGTAGACGCGTTAGCCAGGTTGTTCGACACCACGGACACGTCGGTTTGCGCCGCGTCGAGTCCGGTTTTACTGATCCAAAGTGCAGGATGCATATGATTTCTCCTCTGCCTTGTTTCTGTTGATACCGATTGGATTAGATGATGCGCAGCAACATGTTGCCGCGAGTATCCAGGGCGTCAGCTTTCTTCATCATTTTGACTTGCAGCTCGTAGTGACGCTGCAAACTCAGCATATTGACCATCTCATCAATCGCGTTCACATTCGATCCTTCCAGCATGCCGGTGCGAATTGACACCGTTTCATCGGCCGCAGCCGTTGTGCCGTCTTTCATGCGGAATAATCCGTCATTACCTCGTTCCATATCGCGGTATTCCGGTTTAACCAGCTTGAGTCTGCCTACTTCTTCAAGTACCGATTCCGGTGCGCCTTGTGGACGTATCGAAATAGTGCCGTCGGCGGCAATATTCAGGTTATCCAGTGGCACGGGCAAAAATATCGGTCCGGCATCCCCCATCACCACATTGCCATGCACATCTTCGAGCACACCATCGGCACCCAACTGAAAATTACCATCGCGGCTATAGGCTTCTTTGCCCTGCTGATCCTGAATGGCAAACCATCCGTCGCCCTGTACGGCAACATCCAGTTGTCTGCCAGTTTGAATCATTGGGCCACTTTCATAGTTGTTGGTGGGGCTTTCGGTAATGGCAAACACCCGGGTCGGCAAACCTTCGCCGTATACCGGCATAGATCGGGCCTGTTCGAGCTGCGCTTTGAAACCGGTGGTCTGCGCGTTTGCCAGGTTGTTGGCGCGCAAAGACGTTGCAATCAGGTCCTGATTGGCCCCGCTGCTGGCGATATAGAGTAATTTATCCATGACTGCCTTTTGACGCTTTTAATACACTTAGCAGTGAATGTGCAAAGGCGATGCCAAAAGTGCCAAAATAAAACAGCTAAAAGAAAAGGGCTGCCTGGGCAGCCCTTTTACGATAAGAGAAATGCTTATCGGATGTTCAGAATGGTCTGGTTTAACTGGTTATTTACTTCCAGTGAACGAGAGTTTGCCTGGAAGTTACGTTGCGCAATAATCAGGTCAATCAGTTCCGTCGTCAGGTTAACGTTAGCCTGCTCCAGAGCCGAAGAGTTGATCTCACCAAAGGTACCGGTTGTTGCTTCACCTGCAAGTGCCTCACCTGACAGAATACTCTCTTTCCACTGGGTATTACTTTCCTGTGTCAGGCCCTGTTCGTTTGAGAAGCGTACCAAGGCTACGCGCACGATAGGCTCAGACGTCCCGTTTGAGAAGGTTGCGCGAACCAGGCCATCCGGGCCGATATCAATACCGGTTAAACGACCAACTGGCAAACCGTCCTGCTCGAGTGAAGTTACCTCAAAGGCAGATGCGAATTGAGTAGGTTCATTTGGCGTAGCGCCATTTGGATCCAGGTTAAAATCAATGGCAATTTGCTGTGTTGGATCAGAGCCGTTCGCCAAAATTGTTCCGCCCAATGCTTCGGTTACAATTTTAAAATCAGACTGCGCCACCCCATCTGGCGATTCAATACCAGTAAATTCACCGCCCTGGCTGAAAATTAACTTCGCAGCTGTTACGCCGTTACCGGTATTGGTGCCTGCAGAATTGACGGCGGTCGTAGGGTCTGAATCCGTGCCGTCAGAGTTCACCAAGTCAACCAGCGTGTCGTCTACCGAGGCAACTACATACCATTCGTTGTCGCTACCTACTGCATTGTCTTTAATGAAATAATAGGTCATAACATGGCTGTCACCCAGCGAGTCATAAACAGTTACCGAGGTAGCGGCGTTATAGGTTAATGGGTCTTCCGGGTCGAAGCTGGCTGGATCCAGCGCGCCTTCACCTGCTGGCAGGTTCATGCGAATATCAACTTCACCGGTTTGCTGTGGATTACCTGATGAATCAGGAATACGCACAGGAACCGTTGTACTTAACGCCACTGAAGCGCTGGTACCATCGGAGTTAACCGGAAAACCAACCAGATTATCGCCCGCACTGTTTACCACAAAGTTGTCGGCGTCGAGTTTAAACTGACCGGCACGGGTAAACGAAAAATCGCGTGAGGTAATTTCTGGTACTGTGGCAAAAAAGCCGTTGCCGGTGATCGCTAAATCCAATGCGGTATTAGTGAACTGTAAACTACCCTGGGTAAACTGCTGCGCAACTTCCTGGGTTAATACACCGTCACCTACTTTTGTTTTACCGCCCGCCAATAATGATGTCGCATATACGTCACCAAACTCAGCACGCGATTCCTTAAAACCTACCGTGTTGACGTTGGCAATGTTATTGGCGGTGGTGTCCAAATCTTTTTGTGCGGCAGATACGCCACTTAATGCAATATTAAAAGACATGAGTTTTCTCTCCTACTAACTGCCGATTTGAATGACGTCTTTAAGATTAATGCTGACATCACCTGCTAAATTCAAAATAATGCCCTGACTGCTGCTTGCCAGGCTCACACTGCTAACGTGTCGGTTGATAGCGGTGGAAATAGCCACCCCTTCACCATTAGCTTCACCAGATGCACTAACAATGTATTCGCCGGCCGGCATAATATTGCCGCGGCTGTCAGTGCCATCCCAACTGAACTGGATGTTACCTGCCGCTTGCGTGCCGGCATTGATTACCCTTACCACTTCGCCGTTTGGACTGGTAATGGTAATTTCCATGTTCTGAACAGTTTGATCGTTTACCACTACACCGCTGACACCTGCGCCATCAGTAGCCATGTAGCCAATGTTGCTTTCTACCAGTACGTTCTGACCAATCAGCCCAGACGCCTGTAACGCCTGATTTGACGTCATTGAAGTGGCAAAAGTCTCAAACTTTTCGTTGAGTTTGTTGATGCCATCCGCAGTAGTGAACTGGGTCATTTGCGACACCATCTGATCATTGTCTACCGGCTTGGTAGGATCCTGGTTCGCTAACTGCTCGGTCAGCAAGGCGAAAAAGTCTTCCTGACTCAGTGCTTGCTCAGAACCATCGACTACCGGAACCGTCTCGTCCTGCCAGTACAGGTTGTCGGTTAAGCCTGTTGTGGTGTTGATTATACTCACAATAGTATCCTCTTAATGGCCAGCCATTACTGGCCCTGGCCAAGCATCATTACGCGACGGAAGATGCGTTTGGCGGTATCAGCTACCTGAATGTTGGTTTCGTAGGCTTTTGACGCAGACATCATATCGGCCATCTCTTCCACAATGTTCACATTGGGCTTGTAGATATAGCCATTTTCATCTGCCAATGGGTTGTTAGGCGCATACTCAACGTTAAGTGGTTTGTTGCTTTCTACCACGCCCAGCACTTTTACTTCGGTGCCTTTCATCTGGTCGTTTGAGGCGCGTTGCAGTTCAGCGGCAAAAACAGCATGACGTGCGCGGTAAGTTTCACCTGCACTACTGCTCACAGTATTGGCGTTAGCTATGTTGCTGGCTGTGGTATTCAGGCGAACACTTTCTGCATGCATACCCGATTCAGAAATTGACATAACATCAAATAAACTCATTGCCCTTGTCCTCCGCTAATCGCTTTTTTCATGCCTTTAATTTTGCCATCCAGAAACTGAATGCTGGCCTGATAGCGCATCGATGCGTCTAAGAATTCATTACGCTCGCGCTGCACTTCCACCGTATTGCCGTCACCCGTATCCGGTTGAGAAGGAATGCGGAAACCAATTTCCGCTGACGAGGTCATGCCGCCGCTGATATGTTTTTCATGAGTACGTGTCATTTTTTGACCGCTTGCATACTGCGCCGAAGCCATAGCTTGTTGAAAGTTTATGCCTCGGGCCTTATAGCCAGGGGTGTTGGCGTTTGCCAGGTTACCGGCGCTCACTTCCATTATGTCGTTGCGAATATTCAACGCCTGTTGATGGAAGCCTGTGAGTTTGTCTAGATTAATTGCCATGAGCACTACTCCTAATACTTAGTCACAACTAAGCAAAGGGAGTGCCAATAGAATAAAAATTGGATATTTATTTAAGGAATAAAGCTAAATCAATTAGTTAACTAATCTTTCTTAGCGTAATACAACCCAGGGTTGCATTTTATCATGCGGTAACTCTCTGCCGCAGAGGCAACTGACTCTGACGCGCCAAGGAAGAGAATGCCGCTTGGTTGGAGTTGAGCGGCAATTTGTTGCAGTATTTTTTGCTTGATGTCGGTAGAAAAATAAATCAACACATTGCGGCAAAATACAATGTCAAACTTACCCAGCATGGAATAGCTGTGTAGCAGGTTCAGACTGCGGAAACTCACCATACGACGAACCTCGGCATTAACTTGCATCATGCCGCTTTCGTGCTGCGAAAAATAGCGCTGGCGGCGTTCTGCCGATAATCCGCGCGATAGTGACAGCTCATCGTACAAACCCTGCTCACATTTCTTAAGCATGTTGCTGGACAAATCCGTTGCCACTATTTCAACACTAAGGCTCTTTGCCGCAGGACTTTTGCGCTGGTATTCCAGTACAGACATCCCAATAGAATAAGGCTCCTGCCCTGAAGAACATGCAGCACTCCAAATACGCAATCTACGTTGCCGGGTGGCAAGATCGGGCAAAATCTGGTTGATGAGCAATTCAAATGGATACGTATCGCGAAACCACAATGTTTCATTTGTGGTCATAGCGTCGATGACTTGTTGCAATAAGGCGCGGTTGTGGCCGGAAATCGCGATTCCCAGCAATTCGTCCATACTGGCCAGTTGATGCTCGTACAACAACCCGGCCAGGCGACTTCTTACCAAATACTGCTTATTATCGCCCAGCACAATACCACATTGCTGCTCAAGAAAATCCCTGAACCTGCGGTACCCTTCAGGTGATACATCCTTATTAACCAATCGGTTAGTACTCCGTTCGCTTATTCAGTGGGGCCAAGCCATTTTTGAACAGCTGTCGCCAGTTCATCCGGGTGGAACTTGGCGATAAAATCATCTGCACCGACTTTCTTAACCATCGCCTGGTTAAATACGCCACTCAATGACGTGTGGAGCACAACATGTAATTTTTGTAACTCAGGGGTATTCTTGATTTCAGCGGTCAGTGTGTAGCCATCCATTTCAGGCATTTCGATATCCGATACCAGCACACCCACTTTGTCTGTCACATCGCCGGTTTCAGCTGCAATCTCTTTCAACCGGTTCAATGCCTCAAGGCCGTTTTTAGCCATCTCAATTTCAAGCCCTAACGTTGTGAGGGCTCGCTTCACCTGATTTCTTGCCACCGATGAATCATCGGCGATAAATATTATTTTATCTTTGTGGGCATCGGTATTCAGTTTACTGGCAACGTCGGCACTCACCTCAGTATTGAGCGGCGAAATTTCATTGAGGATCTTTTCTACGTCCAGAATCTCAACCAATTCTTTATCTACTTCGGTCACCGCGGTCAAATAACTCGCTCTGCCAGTGCCTTGAGGCGGCGGCATAATCGCATCCCAATTGGTATTGATGATGCGTTCAACTGCACCAACCAGGAACCCCTGCACTGAACGGTTATACTCAGCAATGACAATGAATGCCGTTTTTAAATCTTCAATACGGCGACCACCGGTTGCCATACTTAAATCAATCACTGAAATGGTTTGTCCGCGAATATGTGCCACGCCTCGAACCAAAGGATTGAGCTTTGGCATTGAGGTGAGCGCAGGGCATTGCAACACTTCCCGGACTTTAAACACATTAATCCCGAATCGTTGCCGGCCATTAAGACGGAACAGCAACAATTCCAGTCGGTTTTGTCCGACCAACTGCGTGCGCTGATTTACCGAATCCATAATTCCAGACATACATCACCTCAGTGTTAAATATGGGCACAAACCTTGCTGCCCTGCTGTTATTCACGATGGTGTCAATTAAACGTCACTGTGACTCATTCATCGCAAAACTTGCTGATTTACTTTAATAATAGTCAAAATGAAAACATCTGAACATGAAAAAAATTAAAAGATTTTTTACACACCTTAAGAGCGCGTTCATCTTGACCACAGCTATCACAATAGCTCACTTTCCGGTAATTGCCCAACAAAACCCCCAGTCTCAGCATGAAAAAATTAGCGAGGGCGTGGCGCAGTTTATTGACTCTCAAATTAAGATTAATCAAACAGATGATTTTGCTGATAACCTGCAAATTGACGTTACCCCGGTTGACAGTCGCATTACCATACCCGACTGCAACCGGCCATTTGAGTTTGACGTAGATCCTGCAACGCTGTCGCAAAGTTATTTAACCGTGCGAGTAAGCTGCAACGACAACAACTGGTATTTGTTTACCACGGCCAGGATAACCCGAACCCGCACTATTGTGGTTACCGCCAGCATGATAAGCCCTGGGACGGTTATTTCCTCTGACAATGCGATTCTGGCCGAGATTGACATCAAGCAGTTACGGCATACGCCCTACACGGCACTGGAGGATGTTTCAGGTGCCAGACTGAAATACCGGGTTCGTGAAGGCCAGCCTATTCAAAGTAATATGCTGTGTTTTGTATGTAAAGGCGATAGAATTACCATTACCGCCAGAGCGTCGGGAATGGCAGTAAAAACCTCAGGGGTGGCACTACAGGACGGCGTAATTGGCGATTCAATTCGGGTTGAAAACAGCAGTTCCGGCAAAACAATTGTTGCAGAAGTCGCCAGCACTCAGGAAGTTGTGGTAAATTTATGATACGCTTGTGCCAGGCACGCAATTTAGTTGTAATTAGATCTAAAGAATTTCTGCCTGAGGCCGATATATATACTGAGGTTTCAAAGGTAGTGGGAATTAATTATGGCAATTAATAATGTAAACAATGGGTTACCTAAAGCTCCTATTGACAACAAAGTCAATACGCAGCAGCTAACTCAACAGAATCAGTCTGCAGCGAAACAAGCTGCTACTGCACAGGCTCAGGCGACTTCCGCTCCTCGTCAGGATTCGGTGTCGTTGACGCAGTCTGCGCAGCAGCTTACTCAGGTGCAGAAAAAGAGCGCGGATGCGCCGGTAAATCAGGAAAAGGTCGACAAACTGAAGAAAGCCATTCAAAGTGGTGAATATAAAGTTGATCCACAATCATTGGCGCAGAAAATCGCCCGGTTGGAATCTGAAATTTTTGGACTGAAATCCTAATTAAAGGTAACAATGGCAACCTCAATCTCTGAACAGCTTAATTTGCAGATCGATCAGTTAACATCCCTAAAAACGATGTTAGAAAAAGAACTGCATTTAATTAGCAGCAGAGATGCCGAGTCGCTCATGACTTTACTCAAAGACAAAGAGCAGCTCCTCACAGATATCCAATTCCTTGATGAAACCGTAAACCCAAAGTTAAAGGCGCTTCAAAACGAAGCGCCTTTGTCGTCTGAAGTAAGTGACCTGGTTGAACGGGCCAAAACACTGCTAAGTGAATGCCAGTATTGTACAGAAGTTAACCAGGTAGCCGTAGAGCAAGGTCAGTTAAGGCTAGCACATTTACGCAACCTGATGATGGAAGTGCGCGCCAAAGAATCGCTGACTTACGATAAAGCCGGGAAAAAGAAAGGCGGTTTTTCCGGTAAGGGCGTGAGCGCCTGAATTAACAGGCACCCGATATTATTTCCGTTATTTCAACTGTTTATCAATCCACTCTTGCACATTAGCTTCCAGCACGTTAAGCGGTATTGAACCCGACCCAAGCACTACGTCATGAAATGCGCGAATATCAAATTGGTCGCCTAACGCGGTTTCAGCCTGCTCGCGTAATGCCAATAGTTTTAACTGTCCGATTTTATACGCTAACGCCTGCCCTGGCATGGTGATGTAACGGTCAATTTCGTTAATGATGTCTTCTTTGCTTTTGGCGGCATTTTGCGTGAAGTAGTCAATGGCTTGCTGACGTGACCAGCCTTTGTAATGAATGCCAGTATCAACTACCAACCGCACTGCGCGCCACATATCATAAGTGAGTTGCCCGAAACGAGAATAGGGATCCTGATATAAGCCCATCTCATAACCTAAACGCTCACTATAAAGCCCCCACCCTTCTATAAATACCGTAAAACCCTGCAACCGGCGGAACATAGGCAACTCACCGAGCTCCATCTGTAACGCAATTTGCAGGTGATGCCCCGGTACCGCCTCGTGCACACTCAGTACTTCCATTTCATACTTTGGCCGTGTGCCAGGTTCGTGAAGATTGACGAAGTAATATCCCGCTCTCAGGCCGTCTGCTGAAGGCGGTTGATAATATGCGGTGGTGGTGTCTGGCGCAATCGCATCAGGTATGGCCTTTAAGCCATAGGGCATTCGCGGCAATTTACCGAACAACTTTACCAACTCAGGATCAAGCCGTTTACTCACCGCCAGATAAGCGTCGAATAACGCTTCTGGCGTGTTGTAATAGAACTGGGGATCCGTTCGCAGGAACGTAATGAATTGGTCAAAATCGCCGTCAAATCCCACTTCTTTGATGATCTCAAGCATGGCAGCACGGTTTTTGGCCACTTCCTGCAAACCAATTTGATGGATCGCGTCTGGGGTTAGATCCGTTGTCGTGTAATACTTCACAAGGTGTTCATAGTATTCGCGACCTTTGGGAATCTCCGACAAACCATCGGTGTCGCGGCACGCAGGCAAATAAGACTGATTAAAGAAATCAGTAAACGCTGTATAAGCCGGGATGACCTGATCAGCAATTACCGTTTTTGCGTGGTTTTGTAACCGTTGCTTGTCCTGCTCACTAAACGCCTCAGGCAATTGCTTGAAGGCTTTATAAAATAAGCTCTCCTCGGCGTTTTCCACCAGTTGCTTTTCCAGCTGACCAGATACTCTGGATAACGTCTTTCTTGGCGGCAAAACGCCTGTGTCGATACCCAATTGCATTAATACCGTTGTTTGTTCAATAACAGTAGGCAGAGCCTCCAGTCGTTTTAGCCAGCGCTCATAATCAGCCACCGTATCCAGAGGGACATAATTGGCAAAATTATCCAGAGTTTGCACTCCACCTCGTTGATTAACCTGCATGAGATAAGACTGGTACTGGTGTTCATCAATGGCCATTTCCAGTTGCCATCTGAACAAATCGAAACTTAACTGCTGTGCTTTAGATAAGCTTGCTTTGTTTATTGCCAACAATTCTGCCAGGGCATTTTGATCGTCTTTATGTCGCTGATTGATCGCGTCAAGGCTCAAATCACTCCACTGAGCGTGCAGCGTATCGTCGCCTAATCGGTAGTAGCTGGCCATTTCTGGATTCTGCGAAATAAAGCGTTGCCACTCTTTCTCTAAAAATTGAGTAAGCTGACTGTCGGTGCTGGATACAGCGATTGCTGACACACTGTTGCTGGCGGGTTGATTGGTTGTTGATGTGGTATTACTGCAAGCGACAAGGCTACAGCAACTTGCGATCGCAAGAGGGATCGCCAGAAGCGAAGTTTTCATAGTTATTCCGTCGTAATGGGTGGCCCGTTTTACAATGGCCTTTTTATAATCAGAAAGAATACCAATTACTATAGCAAGCGAATACCGTTGCGCACATTGCAGAACAGAATGTTTGCTACCGACTTAATAATAACGCACGTTTTTCACACGCTGAGGACGGGCAGTAGATAAATAGATGTTATACACCTGCTGCATATCCAGCTGCAGCTCCGTTGCATAGGTGTCCTCGCCTACCGGATAAGCCTTCACTACCTTGGCACCGCGGATCACACCTTCTACCGATGCTTGCAACTGAGCATTGTTTATCACCATGTTTGCCAGAGACTGTTTGCCGTTTATGCGTTGCCCGTATACCTGCTCAGCAAGTTCTCGGTACGCATCAAGCTTGGAAGCCTTCATTGCCATGATATTCTTTTCAGAATCATTCGCGCCCATTTGCGATCCAATTGGCGCATAACCGACTGCGGTAAGTACCGGATATTCCGTTGGTTCAACAGTTTCCCATTCTACGTGCTTATCGAACAATGACGTACAGCCAGTAACAATAAACAAGGTAATAGTTACCGCTACCAGTCGTGCTAATTGCGCTAGCCGGGTAAGTTTAACTGAACAATTCATCATGCGTTGCACCGTGTCATAACCACTGTAATGCAATTAAACAGGCAATATTCGTGCCCGTGTAAAATACGGAACGAAAAATGCTTCGAGATAGTATTCACGACATGATTGACGTTACTATTGCCGTGTTGTCCGATACCAGGCATAACGCCAAACCCCGGGGAATCGCCGGAACAACGGGCACACAACAATAGCAGTAAAAACGCTGACACCGAGTATGAATATGGGTAACAAACTAAAGTATGCGCCTATCAGCACACCTTATCAATGGGCGCTATTCTGCCTGCTCATTTGCCTGACAGGGCAATCTTATGCCGCCTGGTTTGAAACACAGGGACAGGCTGCTGTGATAAATGGTAATAAGGTGCAAGCCAAACAGGACGCCACTCAGGAAGCGCTGCGACAGGCAATGTTGTTTGCCGGCGCATCGGTAACCAGTGTCCAGCAACTCACCAATGGCCTGCTCAACAGTGAGCGGCTGGAAATATCGGCATCCAGTGAAGTAAAGGAGCTCCAGTTAGTGTCGGAAACCTGGCACGATAACTATGTTACTGTGCGAATTAGAGCAGACATATTTCCCGCTGAACAACAGTGCGACTCCGCCAGTTACATGAAAACCATTGCGACCAGCTATTTTCCGGTGATGGAGCGCCAACATACTCAGGACGGCCAGATTCAGGAAATTGGTGAGCAATTCGCGCGACAACTTCAACAAGTATTCGACAACGATGCGCAATATGGTGTGATTAATGCGCTCGAGCCTTATACCATTCGCTGGCAAACTCGCCAGGTAAGGGCACAGGCAACGGCGCTGGCGGCTCAAACTCGCTCACAATTTGTACTTACCGGGGTGATTGAAGATATCAGCGTACATCGCCCAGAGCATTCCACTCTGGCATTTTGGGAAGACAACACCCCTACCCGTAGCTTTCGTTTCAGAACCGAATTGATAGACGGTGTAAATGGCGCGCCCATATTCGCTAAAACCTACAGTATGTCTGCTGAATGGGAGTTCGACAAATTTGCCCAGTTAGATGCCAGTAACCACGCGTTCTGGCAAAGTGCCTTTGGCAAAGCGCTGCACGATCAGGTGTTACAGATACAAAGTGATATTGATTTGTCGCTTGCCTGTGTGCCTGCAACTGGTCGGGTTATTCAGGTTGTTGCCAATAACGAATTGTCCGTATCGCTGGGCAGGCAACATGGGGTAATGGTGGGTGACGAACTGGCGTTGTATCAGATCCAGGAAATCAATAACCCACGGGGTGATACCTTCCTTCAATACCGTATACATCCGGTTTCGGTAACGGTAGTTGAAGCCTACGCTAACAGTTCACTGGTGAAAGCCAGCGACGACAGTTTTCTTGCCAATATTCAGCCAAACGATTTTGTTGTCAAACGTTAATCCGGGTAACTCAAGAAACGCGCATGGTTGTTATTTGTATAGCATTTGTTTCCTGGTGAAGGTCATTCTGCTAATTAACTGATTCTGCAATCTATGAGGAACATTGGCTTTGTCCATAGCAGCAATAAACAAATCGACAGTAAGATTAAATTGCGCTTCTGTAATGTGCATGCCCCCATGTACTTGCTCCATAGAATCACCTGTATAATCACAAGGACCATCGGCGAATACACAAAGTTGCTGTGCAAATTTTTCTGTAAAACGGTCGATATTGGTGTCAGCGAAAAAAGGGAGTATTTCATTATTAAATTCAATTTCACGAACAAAGTTTTTTACTACTTCATCTATTTTCGCCTGCCCGCCCAGTTGAACATACAATGTTTCAGAACGACTAACGCAGCCAGTCACAAAGAGCAATCCACAAACTGCAATAAATAATAGACCTTTCACCATAACTGGCCTCCAACTGATAGATAAAGACCTTTTTGGGCCGGTACACCAGCAATACTGCCTAAATCAGCCCAAGCCAACGTAAAATTAACCCGCTTTGACGGAATGTAGGTAATAAAGACATCTATCCAATCATCTTCCCCTACGCCAAGATTATCGGGCTTTTGACGGTATTCCATGCCTGCCGCAAAATGACGGGAAAACAAGACCCCAGCACTGGCTTCAAGCATAAGTTCGTAATCATCATTTGTTGCACCACCAAAGCCCAACAAACCAAGCTGATTGGCTTTGGTAAGACGCCCTGAAACATTCCATACCAGATTGTACCCAGCTACTACTCCGAGATGTACCTTAGTAGCCGCAACATAGAAATCTGTTCCTTGGGTATCGTCGCTGCCTAACAATTGAGCAACAGCAGTATCCTCGAGATCTTTGTACTGTAATCCGATACTAATTTGCGGCCAGTCTGAGTAAATAACGTCGCCGTAAAGCCGCACTTTCGCACCGTAGATGGATTGAGTAATCTCCCCACCCAATGAAGTAAGGCCAAACACTTGTCGCGCCACACTGAATTCCGCGCGATCAAATAAAGAGATATTTGCTCCAATTACGTTTAGTCTGTAATCCGGTAAGCTGACCTGAGTGATGAATGCACTTGCTGAAATCTGATCGCGAGTATCGTATCCTGATAGCGTTGCCCAAGGAACTATTCCGCCCCCACCACTTCCCTCAATTGTATTTAGGCCTGCTGTTCCGATAAGCTTGCCATCACCGGCAACTGCCATACTACTCACGAAAAGTAATATTATCCCCACTAGTTTTATACACCGCACGCGAAGCTCCAAACTTACTAAAAGTATTCAGTCCTATCTAACCATTCGACTAATTCTGATAAAGGTAACGGGCGGGTAATGAAATACCCCTGAGCAGTGTCACAACCCCATTCAGTTAAAATGTTCATTGCCTGAGCATCTTCGACGCCTTCGGCAACTACTTTCAAATCAAATATGTTAGACAAACTCAATATCGTATGAACTATTTGCTGATCTTCACTATCTGCACTTAAGTTCAACACAAAACTCTTATCAATTTTTATATCAGTAACCGGCAAATGCTTAAGGTAAGCCAAAGACGAGTAACCTGTGCCAAAATCATCTATAGCTATACTAAAGCCCTTATCCCTGAGAAAAGTCAGGTTATCGATAGCCAGATTAGCATCAGCAACTAAATCGCTTTCTGTGATTTCAAGGGTGATATCGCGTGTAGACAAACCATTTTCATGCAATAACTGAATCAGCTTTTCCAACAGCGGTCTGTTTTGTATATCCTGCATGGAGAGGTTAATAGCGGGCTGTAAAGAAATGTTATTTCCTTTGAGAAACAAGACATCGCGAATTACCTGACTAAATACCCAGTCTGTAACTTTTTCAATGAATCCAGCTTGTTCTGCAATACAAATGAATTCGTCTGGTGGTACAAATCCCAATGTTTTACTATTCCATCGAATCAGTGCTTCCAGACCGTTAACTTTACCGTTATGTAAATCAACCTTGGGTTGATAAACCAATGACAATTCATCCTGCTGGGTCTGCAACACCTTTTTGAGTTCGGTAATAATATTGAGACGCCGTAAATAACGCTGTTCAACGTCATTGTTAAAGTATAAACACCACTCTGCTCCCTGCTCCCCCTCATCGAGAAGAATATTCATCTTTCTGAGAAGGTCTTGTGTACTGGTTGCATCCTCAGGGCAATTAATGATTGTAAAGATAATCTTAACTGACATGACCACCTGGTTGGTAATGACGGGTAATTCCAGGCTCGCATGAAATGATTCAATCTGCTCCTGTGTGAGCGGCTCATTGGCAAACCAAACCAATTCGCCTCCGGACAATCTGGCAGCAGTTCCAGACCATTCTTTTATCCTCTCCGCAATGGTTACGATACAAGCATCGCCATTTGAATAACCATACAAATCATTAATTGTTCTAAAGTCGCGAATATTAATACCGATTACTTGCAGTTTGTTTCCTGAATTAAGTTGTTGCTCAATCAGCGTTTCCATATACCCCCGATTGTACAAACCGGTAAGTAAATCCTGTCGGGATTGCGTCAGAATGCTCTCCTGTCGTTGCTGAATACTGTCTTTCATTCTTACAAACGCCACAGACAACGCATTTATTTCCCTAAGCTTCCCATGGGTACGAAAACTTTTATCGTAGTTTCCATTGGCAAGTTGATTAGCTGCATCAACCAGGCTGGCCACTGGTTTACTCACTCGATGAGCCATAAACATAGATACCAATAGTGAACCTGCAATTGCCATAAGAGAGATAACCAGAATACTAAACTGAAGCGCTGAAAAATTGTCGAAATGATTCGAAACATCAACGGCAAGAGTAATCGTTACTTCTTTACTTATAGTGTCAGGCAAGGCTATTTGTCTTATCAAATACGGCGCACTTCTGAAAAACGTCACGTCAAACCAGTTGAGTGTTTGCTGATTTGCGGCAATTACACGCTCTGCTTTGTAACGTGGCAAGCTGCTGTGTAACACAACTGGATTAGAACTGCTTTGAGAGTGTAAAGAAACGATGATATCTGCTTGGATGATTGACTTCACATCGCGTAAAAACGCATCGCCATTTAAAAAACCAATTCCGGCGATAGCAATTGGATTGGGAGCATAAATCGGTAACATAATGACCTGATAAAGGCCGTCGTTTACAATCAGTGCGTCGTCCGCTCCCCCGTCTTCGAGTACAGACCGTACAATATCAGGAAAGGGGAATGCGGTGTCTTTAGCAAAAATCGCGGGTTGGCTTTCTATAACTTGCCCGGATAAATCCAGGATTGCCATGAAGTCAGCGTCTATTCGCTGACTGTGGTTTTCTAACACACTTTTAATAGTCGGAATATCGCCTGTTGCGACAGCTTGTTTGAACCCAAAGTCATCTGTTAATACACGGGCAGAGTTTAGCAATTGATTGCTACGTTCAGCCATAAGCTGCTCCAACACCGTATTGGCTACATCAATATTCTTTGAAACCTGGTCTAATGCAGCTTTAGACGTAATCGTCCACACATTAGCCATGATCAATAATGCGGTAATAAATACGCCGAAAAACAAAAGCTGAAAAAGTGATTGCCGGAGAGAGATCGTCATTGCCGATTAAACTTACCACTGCCGAAAGTGTTCTTGTTTAAAGCAGAAGAAGACACACGACTGAAGGTTAATTCGTAATCTCGATTAGTATCAAACTTAGCAGGCATTCGCTGTAAGTGATTGATAGAAAACTCAGGATGCCAAACCGAAAATTCTCCATCAGCAATTTCAATTTCGGCAATACCTTGGGCATTTGTTGTCCACACTCTGCCATTCTCTTTTACGTATATATAGCCAAGCATTGAGTCATGGATATTGCAACCTAAAACGACGATGCCTGGTTTGTCGAATAAAATTGGCGGGACGTTGTCATTTGCATACAGCTTAATTTCAAACGGCTTTGGTTCTGAAAAACTGTATACATGATGCCGAATGTTATCACTATTAGGAAAAGTAACTGTGGTCCCCTGATCAACAATTAAAATTTCCGGGGAAAACTGTTTATTCATTTGATCCATTACAGCAGAGAAGCCAACTGTACTTTTGTCTGAGACAGGTAATAAATCCCTTGAGCTAATCACAGCGTTAGCAAATGGTCTTCCCTGCTCATCAATGACGCGCACCGTGGCAGCAAAACTATACTGAATATGAAAACACCAGTTAAACAAAATCAAACAAATGATAAGAGAGTTTCTGCTCATAGAAATCGGCATATATGTGTCTTCTATTTTTCTTTTCAGGTGTTTTGTGAAAAGTAGACTTGTTGTGGTTAACGAGAATAGCAATTTTAGATTGGGTTCTGCAAACTAATGTGCAAAAGATGCTAGTCCTTTACAAATTCCAAAAAACAAAACCTCTGACTGTTATCGCACATTCTTATTGTCTATTCGGCAGATAGTTACAATAACAGAGCATATTAAGCTCTCGACGCAAACCCAAGATTTTCAACACAGGTCAAATTACCAACAAATAAACCAGTAAATTCAACGAGGCAGTTAACATAGTGCATCATAATCGTTATGATAGCCGCCTCGTCCCTGTAGTTTAATGGATAAAACAAGGCCCTCCTAAGGCTTAGATCCAGGTTCGATTCCTGGTGGGGACGCCAGTTCGACACACCCATTTTCTGTTTGTTAAACCCCTCTCTTGTACAGTTTCATCCCTTCTGTGAATGCGCAACACTTGTTTGTGTCGCAAAGAGCGACGACATTTTTTGCATAGCAAAGGAGAAACTGATGACAGAATTGAACGAAAAAGAATTAACACAAGTAAATGGCGGCTTTGGTTCGCTTATTTATTGGGGAATACGCGGTGGCATTTATCTATACCGCACTTACTCCGCCACTCAAATTGCTACAGGCGCAGGCTTCGCTGCTGGCGCTGGAATCACAATAGCAGCAGAAATGGATGACTAAGCAAATGCGGGAACTAACAACCGACGAACTACAATATGTACAAGGATCACTTGCTTTTATTCCATTGGCTATCGCATTTGGGAAAGGTGCAATGACAGGTGCTGGTGTGGCAAGCATTCTCATCGCTATGGCTGATGTTACCGACATTATTTAGCCAGCATTGTTATCCACTAGAATCAAGGGTGTGCACGCCCTTTCTTATCAGTGAATGAGGAACTTATGCCAACCACATCCCCTTCTCACCCCGTGACTGTGTCACAAAAACTCTGCTATGGCTTAACGGCCGGCTTTGCCATTGTCGCGGTTATGGCTGCGCTAAAAGCCCTGTTTATTACTCTCGAATACGGATTTGTACCCGCCTATCTGCTGATTTTTGCTGTTGCCACATTAGCAACGCGAGGAGGAAGCAGGCAAGCCAGTCACAGCCAACTCGCCATTATCATGATCGGTTACTTTACCCTTGCTTTAATGCAAGGATTCAGCCCCAAGGTCACCCTGGTTGTGTTTGTGATTTCAATGGGGTATTTATTAATACGGTTGCTTACCAGACACCTCAAATAAGCCAGAAAAGTTGACCCTGACTGTTCAAGCCGGTATAGAGTGATCGGGATACCAAAGCAACCAGTATAAAGAGTAGCAAAGAGGGTGTTATGTACGATCACAGCGACGATTTTCAGGATTTTTTACAAGAATTAGGCGACGTAAAGCCAATCAAAACTGACGACCGTGTATTGCTGGACACCGCGCAGCAAAGGCTCGCCAAGCAATTGCGACGGGAGGCTCTCGCTGCGAATCAACAGCACGTAAACCCGTTTACAATGGAAAGCGTGAAGCCCGTTGACCCGCTTGATTACCTTGATTACAAAAAGCCGGGAATCCAGGATGGTGTCTATAAAAACCTGCGATTAGGTAAGTACGAAATTGAACAAAAAGTAACATTGAGCGGCATGTCACTGCACGATGCCAGCGCGTTGCTGTACACCAGACTTACCGCTGCTCACCAACGCGGCGTGCGCACTCTACTCGTACAACACGGTAGAGGCGAACAAAGCAAACCATTTCCAGGCTTGAAAAAATCTTACGTAAATCACTGGTTACCGCAGTTGGATATTGTCATTGCATTTCATACCGCACAACCACAACACGGCGGATTCGGTGCAACTTATGTATTACTGAAAAAACATCCTAATCAGAAACTGATTAACCGGGAAAAACAGGCAAAGCGATAACCTGCCGGGACTGGCCGAATTATCGTAATTATTTGATTTTATTACTTACTTTGAAGTGATTTGTTCTGCGTTGTTGATTTCACTGGATTGAGCCGAAGTAGCGAACGCCGCAGTAACGATCATAAACAATACCGCGATTGCAACACCGGTCAAACCGAAACCTTTACTCGAACGATTCATGTTCGTCTCTTATTATGCCAAGACCACTGCTAGGAGGTAGACAGCGATGATAACTCAACCCCTACAAGTCCTTGTAACCACTCAGCATTCCGTACTGATTGCACTACTTTAAAGCAGTATTGAGGGACTGGCAAGGTGTCAGGACAAAAATTTGACACCTTACCGTCATATTTTTGAAATTATTCTACAAACACACGTGCATTCCGGAAAATACGCATCCACGGTGAATCTTCTTTCCACTCATCGGCACGCCATGAATTGGCCACAGCACGGAAAACCCGCTCCGGGTGAGGCATCATGATGGTTGCGCGACCGTCCGTGCTGGTTAAGCCGGTGATCCCCATAGGCGATCCATTCGGGTTCGCAGGATACTGGGTAGCCACGTCCCCGTAGTTGTTAACAAAGCGCAGCGCCACATGCGACTGAGCCGCTTGCAAAGCGCCTTCGCTGGCAAACTCTGCCCTACCTTCACCGTGTGAAACAGCAATTGGCATACGTGAACCCGCCATGCCGTCAAACAGTACAGACTTAGACTCCATCACTTCAACCATCGCCACCCGAGCCTCGAAACGCTCAGACTGATTAGTTACAAAATGCGGCCAGTGTTCGGTGCCAGGGATCAGTGACTTCAGGTTAGACAGCATCTGACAACCGTTACACACGCCCAGGCTGAAGGTATCCTTACGAGCGAAGAAAGCAGCAAATTGCTCACTGGCCAGCTCGTTAAACAGAATCGACTTAGCCCAGCCTTCACCCGCACCCAGTACGTCACCGTAAGAGAATCCCCCACACGCAGCCAGACCTTTAAAGCTGTCCAGTGAAACGGCGTCACTCAGTACGTCACTCATGTGCACATCAATAGCAGTAAAACCAGCACGGTTAAACGCCGCCGCCATTTCAAGGTGCGAGTTAACGCCCTGCTCACGCAAAATCGCAACGCGTGGGCGAATGCCTTTAGCAATATACGGCGCAGCAACATCGTGGTTCAGGTCGTAACTTAATTGTGCATGCAAACCCGGATCAGCCGCATCCTGCTTAGCGTTGTGTTCTTGTTCTGCACAACTTGGGTTGTCACGCAGAGTCTGCATGGCAAAGGTAGTCTCTGCCCACATCGTGCGATAAGCCACGCGAGAATCAGACAATACAGCATTGCCATTACGTGTGAAGGTAACTGTGTCGTTCTGGTTAAGCTCGCCAATGACATGAGTAACAGATGCAAGATCGTGTTGTTTAAATACAGCCAATACGTCTTCCAGCGCACTTTCGCTTACCTGAATAACCGCACCCAACTCTTCGCTGTATAGCGCAGCCAGATCATCGCTGCCAAGATCATCAAGGGCAACTGTAACACCGGTTTTGCCCGCGAACGCCATTTCTGCCACAGTGACAAACAAACCGCCGTCTGAACGGTCGTGGTAGGCTAACAATTTGCCGTCAGCCAACAGTGCCTGAATAGCGTTAAAGAAGTTGCTCAGCAGTGCCGGAGAATCCAAATCAACCGGGGTTTTGCCTAATTGATTATAAACCTGAGCCAGACAGCTGGCGCCCAAACGGTTTTGACCCGCGCCTAAATCCACTAGCAACAATCGGGTATCACCTTTATCGGTGCGCAGCTCAGGCGTTACCGTGCGGCGGATATCAGTTACTGCTCCAAACGCTGAAATGAGCAAAGACAATGGCGAAGTCACTGCTTTGTTATTACCCTGCTCATCCTGCCAGGCGGTCTTCATCGACATAGAGTCCTTGCCTACCGGAATGGTTAACCCCAGAGCCGGACACAATTCTTCACCCACGGCTTTTACTGCTTCATATAAACCGGCATCTTCGCCTGGATGCCCTGCTGCTGCCATCCAGTTTGCAGACAATTTAATCCGCTTCATGTCGCCAATGTGAGCAGCGGCAATATTAGTAATCGACTCACCCACCGCTAATCGCGCAGAGGCAGCAAAATCAAGCAAAGCAACCGGCGTACGCTCACCCATTGCCATTGCTTCGCCGTGGTATGTGTCAAATGCAGAGGCAGTGACCGCAACATCAGCAACCGGAACCTGCCAGGGACCAACCATCTGATCGCGGCTCACTAAACCGGTAACACTGCGATCACCAATGGTGATCAGGAAGGTCTTCTCAGCAATCGTCGGCAAGCGCAACAGGCGCTGCGCAGCATCAGCCAGGGTAATTTCACTGCGATCCAGTTCAGGCGATGCCTGGGTAGCAGACGCCACGTCGCGATGCATTTTAGGCGGCTTGCCCAATAGTACATCCAGCGGCAAATCAATTGGCTGGTTATCGAAATGTGCGTCATTCAACAACAGATGTTGTTCCTGAGTGGCTTCACCAATAACAGCAAATGGCGCACGTTCACGCTTACAAATGGCTTCAAATACGGCAAGGTTTTCAGGTGCAACAGACAGTACGTAACGTTCCTGAGATTCATTACACCAGATTTCCAGTGGCGACATACCCGGTTCATCAGACAGCACTTTGCGCAGCTCAAAACGACCGCCACGACCGCCATCGTTCACAAGCTCAGGCATTGCATTAGACAAACCGCCCGCGCCCACGTCGTGAATAAACTGAATGGGGTTGTTGTCGCCTAACTGCCAGCACGCGTCAATGACTTCCTGACAACGACGTTCCATCTCAGGGTTGTCGCGCTGCACTGAGGCAAAATCCAAATCTTCGCTGGATTGACCTGACGCCATCGAGGAGGCTGCACCACCGCCAAGGCCGATATTCATCGCCGGGCCACCCAGTACAATCAGCTTGGCGCCTACCGTGATTTCGCCTTTTTCAACGTGATCCATACGGATATTACCTAAACCACCCGCCAGCATAATAGGCTTGTGGTAGCCGCGTACTTCAGTGCCGTTAAAGCTCGTCACTTCCTGTTCATAAGTACGGAAATACCCCAGCAGGTTCGGACGACCAAATTCGTTGTTAAACGCGGCGCCGCCCAAAGGACCGTCAATCATGATATCCAGCGCACTGACGATACGCGACGGTTTGCCATATTCTTTTTCCCATGGGCGAACGGCATCGGGCAGCTTCAGGTTTGATACCGTAAAACCAACCAATCCGGCTTTTGGTTTAGAACCGCGTCCTGTTGCACCTTCATCGCGAATTTCACCACCAGAGCCTGTAGCAGCACCAGGGAATGGCGAAATAGCGGTAGGATGGTTGTGGGTTTCCACCTTCATCAGAATAGCGATGTCTTCATGGTGGTACATGTATTCGTGTGATTGCGGCTCGGGGAAGAATCGGCCAGCCTGCCAGCCCTGCATTACCGCAGCGTTGTCTTTATACGCCGAAAATACGTATTCGGGGCACACCTCAAAGGTGTTTTTAATCATTTTAAACAGCGACTTAGGCTGTACTTCACCGTCGATGGTCCAGTCGGCGTTGAAAATTTTGTGTCGACAGTGCTCTGAGTTCGCCTGAGCAAACATGTAAAGCTCGATGTCGTTGGGATTACGGCCCAGCTTCACAAAGTTTTCGTAGAGGTAGTCAATTTCGTCTTCAGCCAGCGCCAGTCCCAATGTTTGGTTTGCCGTTGCCAATGCTTCACGGCCATTGGCCAGGATATCGACTGAATTAAATACCTTGGGCTCGGCTTTATCAAACAGTACACTCGCCGCTTCCAGTGAACCAAATACGCTTTCGGTCATGCGATCGTGAAGTTCAGCCGCAATAATCGCGCGGGTACCGGAGGACACATCGCCTTCTACTTCCACGAAATAAGCGCATCCACGCTCAATGCGTTCTATGGCAGACAAACCACAGTTGCGGGCAATGTCAGTAGCTTTGCTAGACCAGGGAGAAATGGTACCAGGACGGGGTGTTACGAAAAATAACTCGCCTTTAGCACTTTCCTGCGAGGCTGTTGGTCCATAGGTTAACAGTTTATTCAGCACTCCCTGCTCGGCATCACTAAGAGCCTGACTGGCAGATACCAGATGCACAAATTCGCTGTAAAGGTGAGTTACCTTAACGCCAGCGTTGGCTAATCGTTGAATCAGTTTTGCTGTACGAAAGTCAGATAATGCAGGTGCGCCACGTAGGACCAACATATTAAGCTACCCAAATTGTGAGAACACCCGCTGATTAAACGGTATGCAAAAAGCAGGGTTCTGGTTGTGAAGTCGTGTGGCGCGGATTATAGTGGAAAAGCTTCGCCTTGATAACCGCTAAGCCGTAATCAATGGCATATTTTTTGTCTGATTGGCAGTGCATTGCCGAATCTTAATAACACAACAGCCTGAAAGCCTGATAACAATGACATTGCACTCGATATTTTTCCGCCAGACCTGGCTTCGATTGAGCCTTACCCTATGTACTATTTTGCCTGTTGTGTTCTGTCATAACGCAAACGCCCGCACGGTACCCGACATTCTAACGTCTAATCAGCTAAGCGTTGGCGTGATAAACAGTCCGGTTGGTGGCAATATTGGGCGTACCGGCTACCAGGGTGAAAATATTGCGCTTGCGAAAGGTTTTGCTGATTATCTTGAGGTCACGCTTTTCATTCGCCACTTTTATAACCATGACGAGCTCGAACAGGCATTGCAAAACGATGAAATAGACATTGCCGCGCCGCTTTTCACCCCCGAAACACTAAACGACAAATTTGCTACCGGACCGGTTTTTCAGCACAGGCACCAAGTCCGGTTAATGCTATCTGAACAGTCTAAGCCTTGTGTGATGGCCAGCGACATACTGAGAGATACCCCGGTTGAAACGATGTTACCCAAGCTGGTGCAGCAGCAAGAAGCCTGCGTGGTATTACCGGTGAAATGGTTGCAACCACTAACGCCACAGCCACATCTCAACATGATAACACTACCCACCTCCGACACCTTGCCGCACCAGTGGCTGATCAAGCGTGAGGCAACCTTGCTGCGCGCTGCGCTATTTGATTTTACGCACCGAAGCCGTGTGAACGGTTCACTGGCGATTGCTCTGACTACACCAGCCCCATTTAACGACCTGTCTGGCCCCTTACCTACGCGTCAGTTTATTGCCGACACTCAAACACATATAAGCGCTTTAAAAACCGCATTCAGCTATCCTGGGCAAACCTTTCCATGGCATTTGTTGGCGGCAATAAGTTATGCTGATCACACGCTTACCACTAAAGATAGAAATGAGGGTGCCGGTGTATTGGAACCGTTCACTTTACCACCCGCAATGGCCACTCCACTGGCATTAACCCGGCCCTATACTCAGGCTCAACTTGTGCAGGCGTTGGATACCTATCTGGCAGAATTAAGCCGGAAACTGCCCGCTAAATTGCAATTGCCAGACAAGCAAATGATCATGGTGGCAGCGTATGTACTGGGACTTGACCACCTCACAGATGCGATCTGGCTGACTCAGCAACAAGGCGCCGATCCGTTTTTATGGGCTAACGTTAAGCAGCAGGTTGCGCTGCTGCACGCTCCCAACGTTTACCAAACAACACGACACGGTTATGCCAATGGGCCCTTGGCAGTGCATTATGTCGAATGGGTAAACCACTTCTCGGATACCCTACAATTACTGGAAAATCAAAATTAATCGTGTCTGAATCCTTACTAACTGGGAACTTTTACAATTTTTCTTGACCAAACAGTCAATATGAATGACATTGTGACTTACTGAATGTCAGTTGACTTGTTTTTTTGTCACATCACCTTCATATAACTTTCGTAGCATTAACAAGTCGGTCATAGTGATCAAGTTACAAAAGCAACAGCATTTATTAAAGGAAATATTATGAAACTTAACCATCGTCGACGTTTTCAAACGCGCAAAACCAGCCAAAAGATATATCAGCGTCGCCGCCAATTTGCCACTTTCGAATTGCTGTTCCCAGCGAAAATCAACTAATCCTGTTTTTTCGCTGCCTTCTTTTCCGCTCTTCGTCGCTTAAAAAAATCTGAGATTGTTGTTGCACACTCCTGGGCTAATACGCCACCCGTAACCTCAAGCTGATGGTTGAGTGCATCGTGTCTGCACAATTGCATCACACTGCCTGCCGCACCGGTTTTATCGTCATAGGCACCAAATACTAAGCGGGATATCCTGCTGTGTACCAATGCACCCGCACACATAGAGCAAGGCTCAAGCGTGACGTAAAGGGTAGCGTCAATTACCCGATAATTTTCGCGCCGTGTCGCTGCCATACGAATGGCCTTCAGTTCCGCATGGGCAGTAGGGTCGTGATCACTGATTGGCGTGTTCCAACCTTCACCTATTACGGTATCGTTAGCAACAACCACTGCACCTACCGGTACTTCACCGGCCAGTTCGGCTTTATGGGCCAGCCCGAGGGCATAACGCATCCATATTTCATCTTGGTTAATTTGCTCACTCATTAGCAAAATATACCTATTAGTTCGTCAATACCGCTAAAACGTTGATAATGATGATTACCAAATATCGCGATATTATACTGATTTTATTGATTTTTGTAGTTTTGGCGAATAAATTGCTCTACTAGCTTTGTCATCGCATTAATCGACACATTAATTGCGCGACAGGTTTAACCAACTGGGGCCGGTTTTATTCATGCCTGACAAGCATGAAGTGAACATTTTTTATACAAAGATAAAAAGATGCCCTATTATAAAACATCGACGTTGGTATACCTATCGCGAAACGCTTTACTGGTTTAATAAAAAGGGAAAGAAAATGAGCTTTTTTACTGCAGCTGTCGCCATAGTGGCAATCGTAGCCGGTGTATTTATCACCTTGATCAAACAAAGATACCGTCATGCAGGACATGCAGAAAACGGCAAGGTTAGCGCACTTGAGGACGACATTCTGGCATTAAAAGACCGTATTGCAACGTTGGAGAAAATCGTTACCGACTCAAGTTACGATCTTAAAAAGCAATTTAAAGATCTGGAGCAGGATAAAGTAGCCTAATCCCCTTCAAGCAGATACCGCTCGGCGCGTTCAACGCGCCGTGGTTTACCTGCCACTACAATAACATCACCCGATTCGAGAACCCCTTTCCACTCAGATGGATCCCAGTCGACCGCGTCTCTGCGTACAGACTTAATTTTCACTTTGTTATTCAGTTTGTCTAATTCGACCAGCGTTTTGCCTATTGCAAAAGCGTTCGCGCCCAATACCACCGCATGCATAAACTCCAGTTTGTCTGCTGTACCATAACTAATTTCAGTCGTCTCGCCAGGATAGAATCCGTGTAAATGATCGTATCGTCCTTTGCGCTCTTCCCTCACTCGCTTGAGTATGCGAGACATGGGTATACCGGCGTAGTGCATAACCTGAGAAATCAGCATCAAGCTGCCTTCCTGTAATTCCGGTACCACCTGACTGGCGCCGGCCTTATACAGTTCGTCCAGCTCAGCATCGCGATACGTCCTCACCATAACATCAATATCGTCGCGGCATTGTCTTGCAGCATCAATAACTAACTTAGCCTTTTCCGCCTCTGAAAAAGTGATGAGTACGAGTTTTGCGGTAAGCACACCTGCATTCAGTAAAATGTCTTTTTGCGTAGCATCACCAAAAATCACCGGCTCACCCGCACTGCGACTTTCGTGAACCCGTATAGGGTCAACATCCACTACATTGTAATCAACATCTTCCATATCGAGCATTCTGGCTACCGACTGCCCGACACGACCAAATCCGCAAATCAGTACGTGATGACTGATGTCTTCAGGCTCAAATACTCCCTGTTCCTGTGCCTGTAATACCCGTTTATCCGGTGAGAGCCATTGTGCAATGCCAAGACTCTTTTCAATCAGATAGGGGGTTAACGCCATACTGATCACGCCAATACACACAATTACGGAGGACTGAGTAGCGGTAATGACACCGTGAGAGTTAGCCAGAGCGGCGATTACAAAGCTAAACTCCCCCACCTGACAAAGCTTAACGCCCGCAGACCAGGCATCCACTTTAGAAATAGCAAATAAACTTGCGGAGATGCGCACCAACGCCACTTTGGTTATCATCAGCAGCGTCACGCCAAGAATAATCCAATACCAGTATTCGAACAGCACACTGATTTTCAGTTGCATGCCAACAGTGGCGAAAAACAGGCCCATTAATATGTCGCGGAATGGCCGGATATCGGCTTCAAGCTGGTATTTGTACTGGCTTTCACCCAGCATCATGCCAGCCAGAAAGGCTCCTAACGCCATAGAAAGGCCAAACGCGTAGGTTAATCCACCCGCAAGCAGCGCAACCAAAATAGTGGTTAGCACAAACAATTCATCGGTACGGGTACGCGCCACCTCCCGGAATACCCAGGGCAGTAACCACTTCCCTACTGACATTAGCAAGGTAACCACTACCACGCCTTTAACCAGCGCCAGACTTAACGCCCAGGCCAAACTCGATGAATCCGCTCCCGATAACAAGGGGATCACGATAAGAAATGGCACGACCGCCATATCCTGAAACAGCAGGATACTAATAGCGAATTGCGTTCGGACATTATTTAAAATGCCCATTTCGGTAACCTGTTTAATCACGATTGCGGTTGAACTGAGAGCCAGCATCCCGCCCATAACAATGGCTGCAGATACAGACACTTCCGTAACCAGAAAGACCACCAATGAACCCAATACCGTGGTAGTGAGCATTTGCAACAGGCCGGCACCAAACACCAAAGATCGCATAGCCAGGAGTTTGGGCAAAGAAAACTCCAGACCCAGTGAAAACAACAAGAATACAATGCCCACTTCGGCGAGAAGATGCATTTCTTCAGGATGTGCAAACAGCGAAATACCGCTGGGTCCGGCAATCACGCCGGCAAACAGATAGGCAAGAATCGGCGGCAGATGGATGCGTTTGAACAAGGCAACACTTACCACTGCAATAAGCATGAGTAAGACGATTTGTACAAAACTGTTATCTACCACTCTTTACTCCTTCGAATCGGGTAACCCGTCAAAAATAAACTAGGCATGTGTTTTGCAGAACTATCCATAAGATTAATCAAAGCACAGTTTGGCAGATTTCACGACAAAATTTTGTCATTCCGTTTTGATTAGTCCATACATCAACGCGTTAAGGGGCATTGTGTGGATATATCAATGATACAGTTTGAAACTAGTGCAGATAGTGCATTTTCGCCCATTACGGAGCGGGAAATATTATCCTCGGATCAAATCAACAGTGTATTGAGTCAGCTCACATCAACCATTGAATTATCTACACTGGGTTCACTCTATTTTACACAGTTGGCAGCATTTCTACCGGTCGAAAGTCTGGATTTAAGCGAATTCGGTGATGCAATGCGCTTTGGCCTGCGCCCACGGGAAAATCTTGAAA
This sequence comes from Alteromonas sp. AMM-1, assembly GCF_047290655.1. Taxonomy (NCBI): domain Bacteria; kingdom Pseudomonadati; phylum Pseudomonadota; class Gammaproteobacteria; order Alteromonadales; family Alteromonadaceae; genus Alteromonas; species Alteromonas sp. AMM-1. The sequence continues at coordinate 44,000 of NZ_JBLBUE010000018.1, forward strand.
CAATCTCATTGCCGGTTTCCACCATAAAATTTGGTGAGAGTAAGTCAACTGCCTATATACGCTATCAGTTTAGTGAGATGATTGCGCCAGCGCAGCGTCGTATCCTGGCGAATTTGCATCATATTTTTATCCGTCCACTTGGACATGCGCTTGAGTTTCGTCGTCTGAAGTTAATGGCAACCAAAGATCCATTAACCAATTTAGGCAACCGTAATGGTTTTAACGAAGCGGCCCAGCGTCTGATTAATCGACACATTCGGACAAACCAGATATTTGGCCTGCTAGTGGTTGATTTAGATAACTTTAAGCAAGTTAATGACTGCTATGGTCATCAGCAGGGAGACCGGGTATTACAGGAAACCGCGCATATTCTTATCGACAGTATTCGCGGACACGAAGAAGCATTCAGATTTGGTGGTGACGAATTTTGTTGCCTGCTGGATGTATCCTGCAGTCAGGAATTAAATACGGTTGCACAGCGCATTCAACGCGCCATGCACTCCCATCCATTACTCACCAGCCACGGCGTGACATCCAGTATCGGGGGCTCGTTATTTAAAGCAGGAGATAGTCTGGAAATGCTATTCGAGCGTGCCGATAGAGCGCTTTATGAAGCCAAAGACGGCGGCAAAGATACTTATCAGGCGGCATAACAACGCAGGCCAAAACGGCAATGAATTGCCCTCAGGGATTGCCCTAAGGGATTGCCCTCTGATAGTTAGTCGATACGCAAACTAAGCGTTTGCGCTTCCCCTTCACTCAATATTATGACTTGCCTGCCAGCGGGGATAAGTAAGGCCAGCGGTACACTGTCATCGCGAATCAATAATAGCTCTGTACGCTGCCAGGGCGGCATATTCCACAACTTACACCATTGTTTAAGTGGTTTGTGATGTCGTTCACCAACCGGCTTTACCGAGGTGGTCAATGCCGCTGATTCAACAGTAATGTGATTAGGATGATTCACATGCAGTAACTGGCAGTGCTCCATAGCGCTGGCCGATAACAACAACCGCATTCCGCCTATCAATAACGCCTCGTTTTGTTTTAGCAAAGAAGGTGTTGTAGGTGCATCCGAAACTGTTGCACTGCTGGATTTGACTAAGTGTAAGTTTTCCCGAAACCGGCGCACACTGCAGGTACCCAAAATCACCTCGGGTTGACGGTCGGCGCTGGCATACTGGATATTAATAATTTGCTCAACCTGCGCTGCACTGGGCAGCGGTGCATTGTGCTTTTCAATCCATCGGCGGATCAAAGCCTGTTGCCAACCCTTGGAATACAACGCTAATCCATTGAGTTGCAGGCTGCCATCAGTTGATACTAAAGATGCCAAGCGTTCATCGCACACTTCTTCCAACAGTTGCTGTTGCGATGCGCAAAGTGCAGCACTGCGACTCAACGTTTGACTAAACCCAGGCCAGCGTTGCTGCAACGCAGGTAAAATGGTATTGCGTAAAAAATTGCGATCATAGCGAATATCGGCATTAGACTCGTCGGTTACCCAGGATAATCCGTTATCTCGTGCATATTGCTCTATCTCAACTCTGGCCACCGCCAGAAGCGGCCGCCAGATGTGTACGTCCTGTTGTTTACTGCAGACGGCCATGCCGGAAAGCCCCTTGGGACCGGCGCCGCGTTTTAATTGCAACAACACGGTTTCAGCCTGATCATCACAGTGATGTGCTGTGAGCACGGCAGCCTGGTATGCTTTAGCCATTGCAAATAACGCTCGGTAACGCTTTTCGCGAGCTGTTGCCTCCAGGCTGGTTCGCGGCGCCTTTTCCACCGCTACACAGGCACTTTGAAAACTTACGTCCCACAACGTACACAACGTTTCGCAGAATGTTTGCCACTCAGTCGCATTAGCGCTGATACCGTGATTCACATGCATCGCAACCAAAGGGGGCAACTGCAACAGATGTTGATTGCGCAAAGTCACCAACGCATGCAGCAATACTACGGAATCCACACCCCCACTCAGCCCTATAAGCAAAGCGTCGGGAGTATGTTCACGTAACCGCTCGGTTAACGACTTTTTAAGACTTGATAGTAAAGATGTCATGCAATAAAAAAGGAGCCTGTTGGCTCCTTTAACTGATTCTCAATAATAACTTAGCAATAGCCAAAGGACATGATGCGATCATATCGCTCGCTCATCAGTTTATCCAGCGGCAATGACTGCAACTGGCTAAGCTGTTGTTTAAGCGTAGCTTTCAGATTGGCTGCCATACTGGCGTGATCGCGATGTGCACCACCTAGCGGCTCATTTACGATGGCATTGATCAAACCGAGTTCTTTAATTTGCTGTGCACTTACACCCATGGCTTCAGCTGCCAACGGTGCTTTATCGGCGCTCTTCCAAAGAATTGACGCACAACCTTCTGGCGAAATGACCGAGTAGGTGCTGTATTGCAACATGTTAACCCGGTCGCCCACACCAATGGCCAACGCGCCACCCGAGCCGCCTTCTCCAATAACCGTACAAATAATTGGCACTTTCAGTTCAGCCATTTCCTTGAGGTTACGGGCAATGGCTTCACTCTGGCCGCGCTCTTCTGCGCCAACACCAGGATAGGCTCCGGGCGTATCAATCAGCGTAATAATAGGCAGATTAAAACGTTCAGCCATTTTCATTAAACGCAGTGCTTTGCGATAGCCCTCTGGTTTAGGCATACCAAAGTTACGTTTGATTTTTTCTGGTACATCACGGCCCTTTTGATGACCAATGATCATCACAGCCTGATCGTCCAGCTTAGCCAATCCGCCAACAATGGCTTTGTCGTCGGCAAATGCACGGTCGCCCGCCAATTCGTCGAACTCTTCAAACGCGTGCTTAATATAGTCTTGCGTGTAAGGGCGCATGGGGTGACGAGCCAACTGCGAAATCTGCCAGGCACCTAAATTTGAAAATATCTTACCGGTCAGATCGGCGCTTTTATTGCGCAAGCGGGTGATCTCTTCTTCGATCCCCACATCAAACTCACCACCTTGATTTACCAGCCTTAGCTCTTCTATTTTTGCTTCTAGTTCGGCGATTGGCTGTTCAAAATCCAAAAACTGTATACTCATTACTTGTCCTATCTTTACTTCCGGGCAAATTCACTGTGTTAATGAAAAGTCAGTTTCACTGCCTGTTCACCCAAACACTGTTTCAACTCGTGCAACAACTGATCTTCGGGTGTGATGTACCAGTGTGCACCGCACTTAAGGGAAACTGCAACATCTGGATGTAAAATATCTAATTGTACCGGACAACTTCCGCCGGAATAAGTTTGCAAAATTGATTGCAGTGACGCTAACTTATCAGGTTTACACCATTGCGTATCAACTTGCAATGCCAGTGCCCGCGCGTTTTTCTCGCGAGCCTGCACAATGTCCATTGCATCTCGGGCGGAGATTGTATTGCCACCCGAGAAATCATCAAAGCTGACCTGTCCTTTGATCAGTAGAATGCGGTCTGGTTCCAGTATGGATTCGAATTGTTCATACATATCCGGGAAGAATCGAACATCCATACGCGCACTTTTGTCATCGAGCGTTACAATTGCCCAGCGACGCCCTTTTTTATTGGTCATTACCCTTACACCTAACACCAATCCAACGGCGGTGCTCATTTGATCTTTAGGGGTAGGTTTAAGATCGACCAGTCGCCCATCAATGTAATTTCGAATCTCTTCTGCATATTGATTTATGGGGTGTCCGGTTAAATACAAGCCCAATGTTTCTTTTTCCCCGTCTAACCACACTTTTTCCGGCCATTTCGGCACATCAGCAAATGCCTGTTCTACTTGTTCTGGCTCGGTGGTTAACAGCCCAAACATATCAGACTGGCCAAACGATTCCGCTTTTGCGTGTTGATCTGCGGCGGCAATGGCCTCAGGCAACGTTGCCATAAGGGCCGCGCGATGTGGGCCGAGATTGTCCATTGCACCAGAGAGTACCAGCTTTTCCAGTACCCGCTTATTTACTCGCTTTAAGTCCACTTTGGCGCAGAAATCAAATAAATCTGAAAACGCGCCATGGGTTTCACGGGCTTCTATAATCGCTTCTATTGGGCCTTCACCCACGCCTTTAATAGCGCCAATACCGTACACAATACGGCCTTCAGCATCTACGGTAAATTTATAGCGACCTTTGTTCAGGTCAGGCGGCAGAATTTCAAGACCCATTCGACCTACTTCATCCACCAGCGTAACAATTTTGTCGGTGTTATCCATATCTGCCGACATTACCGCGGCCATAAATTCAGCCGGGTAATGTACTTTAAGCCACAGAGTCTGATACGACACCAGGGCGTATGCAGCAGAGTGCGATTTGTTGAATCCGTACCCAGCGAATTTTTCTACCAGGTCAAATATTTTCATTGCCAGGTCAGGGTCAATGTTATTGTTCTTTGCACCATCCTGAAAGGTTGAACGCTGCTTGGCCATTTCTTCGGGTTTCTTCTTACCCATTGCACGACGCAACAAGTCAGCGCCACCCAGACTGTATCCGGACATTTCCTGAGCAATCTGCATTACCTGTTCCTGATACAGGATAATGCCGTAGGTTGGCTCCAGGATTTCTTGTAAACACTCGTGTTGATATTCTGCATCCGGGTAGGAACTCTCTTCACGGCCGTGCTTACGGTCTATAAAGTTATCAACCATGCCCGATTGCAACGGCCCTGGGCGGAACAATGCCACCAATGCGATAATATCTTCAAAACAGTCAGGTTTGAGTCGCTTAATCAGCTCCTTCATCCCTCGCGATTCTAACTGGAATACCGCTGTTGTTTCTGCGGCTTGCAGTGAACGGAAACTCTTTTTATCGTCTAGTGGAATGGCGGCGATATCGACGTGTTTACCCTGCCCTTCCTTAATCATATCGAGCGCCCACTGAATAATCGTTAGCGTTCGCAGACCCAAGAAGTCAAACTTAACTAACCCGGCAGTTTCGACGTCGTTTTTATCAAACTGCGTTACCGGGTTTTTACCTTCATCATCGCAATACAAAGGTGCAAAGTCGGTGATTTTGGTGGGTGCAATTACCACGCCCCCGGCATGCTTTCCCGCGTTACGGGTAACGCCTTCCAGAATGCGCGCCATGTCGATGAGCTCGCGTACATCCTCGTCCTGATCATATAACTCTGGTAAACGTGGCTCGGCCTCAAAGGCTTTCTTCAGGGTCATACCCGGATCAGGCGGGATCAGTTTAGATATGCGATCAACGAAGCCATAGGGATGACCGAGCACACGGCCCACGTCACGCACAACCGCTTTCGCTGCCATGGTGCCGAAGGTGATAATTTGAGACACCGCGTCACGTCCATATAACTCAGCAACATGGTCGATTACTTCATCGCGACGATCCATACAGAAGTCAACGTCGAAGTCGGGCATGGATACCCGCTCAGGGTTCAGGAACCGTTCGAAAAGCAGGTCGAATTCAAGTGGATCAAGATCGGTAATTTTCAGCGCATATGCCACTAAAGAACCCGCACCGGAGCCCCGTCCTGGCCCTACCGGAATATTGTTGTCCTTACTCCACTGAATAAATTCCATTACGATAAGGAAGTAACCCGGGAACCCCATCTGGTTAATCACCCCAAGCTCTATATCCAAACGCTCATCGTATTCAGGACGGCGCTTTAACCGCTCTTCTTCATCGGGGAACAAAAACTCAAGGCGCTCTTCCAGCCCTTCTTTTGATACCTTTACCAGAAAATCTTCAGTGGTCATGCCGCCGGTAGGAAACTGCGGCAGGAAGTACTCGCCCAAGCGCACTGTTACGTTACAACGCTTGGCGATTTCCACCGTATTGGCTAAGGCTTCAGGAATGTCTTCGAACAGTTCTGCCATTTCATCGGCACTGCGAAGATATTGCTGCTCGCTGTAAAGCTTGGGACGACGTTTATCGTCAAGGGTAAAACCATCGTGAATACTTACGCGTATTTCGTGGGCATCGAATCCAGCTTCATCAATAAAACACACTTCGTTAGTGGCAACTACAGGCAAATCTACAGATTCAGCCAATGCTACCGCACGGTGATTATAATCTTCCTCACCGCGGCGACCCGTTCGCATTAATTCAAGATAAAAGCGATCAGCAAAATGCGTTTGATAGAACGCCAGATTATCTTCCAGCATGCGTGGATTGTTTTTCGCCAGACACAAGCCAATATCACCGCGCATTGCTCCCGACAGTACAATCACACCCTCGGCGTGTTCGGCCAACCAGTCTTTGTCGATAACCGCGCGCTGCGCAACCTGTCCGCGTAAATAGGCTTTAGAGATCAACAGAGTAACGTTTTTATACCCTTCGTTATTCATTGCCAACAGGGTCAAGCGGAAAGGCTCTTCGTTAAAATCTTCGCTTTGTACCCAAAAATCACAACCAATAATGGGCTTAATACCGCGGGAATGTGACTCAGAATAAAACTTAACCAGGCCACACATGTTCATTTGATCGGTGATCGCTACGGCAGGCATACCCAGCGCCTGAACTTTATCCAGGATAGGTTTCACCTTATTCAGGCCGTCCATCATCGAGAAATCAGAATGGACGCGTAAATGAACAAAATTCACTGACATAGTTGTGGTGTACCTTTACTACTTGGCGGCTGAATCTGACCCGGCCAGCACGGCTTGCACGGGTTTAAAACTCTTGCGATAACAAGATAATACACCGTATTGGGCAATGGCTTCAAAATGCGCTTTGGTTGGATAGCCTTTGTGCGCAGCAAAACCGTATTCCGGGTGTAGTTTGTCCAGTGCAATCATATCATCATCGCGGGCAACTTTGGCTATTATCGATGCGGCTGAAATTTCTGCATGCTTGCTATCACCTTTCACCACCGCTTCGCCAGCGTATTGCCATTTTGGCAACCGGTTGCCGTCGACCCGCACAAATTCAGGGGTAATTATGAGCCCTTCTACCGCTCTAACCATGGCAAGCATGGTAGCGTGCAGAATATTCAGGCGGTCGATTTCTTCCGGGGTTGCACGTCCAATCGACCAAGCCAGGGCATGCTGCTTAATCTGCTCGGCCAGCATATTGCGCTTCTTCTCACTGAGCTTTTTTGAATCAGCCAGACCTTCAATAGGGTGCTTGGGATCAAGAATAACCGCAGCAGTCACCACATCTTTTTTAATGATACGGCGTCCACCGAGATCTACACCA
>NZ_JBLBUE010000180.1:0-6649 GCF_047290655.1 Alteromonas sp. AMM-1
CCGGTTATTCTTGTAACAGTATTAGGATTAAGAACAGGGCGTTAATGAATTCGCGGCAATCGTTAACAGTGAATCAAAACCTGACTATTCGGTTGCTACGGGTACTGCGGTATAACAAAGCACGGATTGAGCGGGCGCTGGCGCTATTGCCAGACGAACACAAACCCTTGTTCCATGTGTTGCCTTTCCTGCTGCATATCAACCATCCCGAGTTCCCCGGCTATGTAAACAATAGTGATGTGCCTATTGGACTGAATAACTTCTCCTTCCGGGACGAAATCAAAGACGCGTTGATGGATTTCTTTCCAATGCAACAGGTGTTGATTGAAGATATTAAGCAAATCTGGCCGAGACAACGTGCCATTGATGCCTTGTTGCTGATGGGCAGTATTGGCACCATTGCACAATCAGAAGAATCGGATTTTGACTACTGGGTGTGTATCGACGGCAAAGCGCATTCGGTTGAGGGATTGGCGTTATTGCAGCAAAAACTCACGGCGATAGAGCAATGGGTTCAGGAAACGTACAACATTGAAGTGCATTTTTTCCTGTCTGATATCGACAAAGTTCGCAACAATGATTTTGGTATTGCCGAGGGTGAGAGCGCGGGTTCTGCCCAGGCGGTATTGCTGAAATCTGAATTTTATACCACCAATATTCTGGTGGCGGGCAAAGCGACGTTTTGGTGGCTGGTACCGGAATCTACCACACAGCAGCAATATTATGCGTTGCGGGACCACCTTAAAGAAGGTGGCTCTCCTGATCCCGACTGGTTTATGGATCTGGGACACATTGAACGCCTCGATCCTAACGAACTGTTTGGCGCGGCTATCTGGCAACTTGGAAAGGCCATGGATTCGTCGTTTAAGTCGGTGATTAAAATGGCCAAGCTAGAGGTGTTCTTAGAGAACGTGGGTAGTGAACTGCCCTTGTGTAATTTGTTGAAAAAGCGCGTGCACAATGGTGATGAAGCGCCAGGCAACGTGGCTACTATTGATCCCTATGCGTTAATGTTCGACCAGGTGATTGCCCATTATGAAGCCACTGGCGATGAGGACGTCGTGCTGTTGTTGCGCCAGTGCCTGTATATCAAGTGCGACTGTGAACTCAGTAAAGCGGCTAAAGAAGGCGATGCGTCGTTTAAACGCCGAATTATGATTGGCTACGTTAAACGTTGGGGGTGGGACCGCAATCAGCTTGCTCATCTGGACAATCTGGATAACTGGTCTTTTCAGGAGAAAATTCAGTTATTCAGGCGAATTCACCAGTTTCTGATCCTGTGTTACCGGCGAATGTCGGGCAAAATGCCCAAAGACAACCAGTTGGTGAGCCAGGAAGACATGACCGTATTGGGCCGGCGTCTCGATACGTTTTATTCGAAAAAGCCCAATAAAATTGAGTTTTTGCGCAGTGGCCTTGATGAACTGGTGTATTGTTCCACAGTCACCGTAAAACTTAACCGCCGTAAAAACGGCACGCCACTTTGGACAGTGTATTCCGGCGACCAACTGGGTAAGCTCAATAAGGGGGTAGAGAAAACCCGCATCACTAACGCGGCCTGTCTCGTGAGGTTAATGCTATGGTGTATCTGCAATCGGGTAATTGATGCCAATACTGAAATCTTATTGGATTACGATACCGACCCTATTACCGAAAATGATTTATATCAGTTTGTTAAGCATGCAGTGAATCTATTTCCGCCTGTTAAAGTGAATTCACTGCCACGCAGTGCATTGATATCACAGCAGAAAATCTCTGCATGTCTGGTTGTATTGAATTTTACGACATCACGATTAAAAGCAACGGTAGAAGACGTGGTCGTTATTTACTCAACGTCATGGGGCGAGACTTTTCTGGCAAATGGGGTGGAAGCGCTCAACAGCATTTGGTACGACTTACAGGAAATGCCCGCCGGCTCAGAGTGTTGTGCGTTTGCACCACAAAGCAGCCAGCGACAACGGATATTTGATGCGTTTTGTGAGAGTGCCGATCACGCTTTCCTGTTGTTGAGTTAACTGCATTTTTACTTTCACCCATAACAAATACTTTGCAGCACTATGGGAATTGCGTTAGCCTTAAGTTAACTGGTACGACCATTTCGGCATCCACAGATTAAGCCAGATAAAGCCAAAGAAACATAGCAAGGAATACGTCATGCATATCCCGGTAGAGCAATACGACTATATTGTGGTGGGCGGTGGTTCTGCAGGTGCCGTGCTGGCTGCCCGCTTAACGGAAAATCCAATGGTTCGTGTGTGCTTACTGGAAGCCGGTGGCACCGATTCAAACCCCTTTATTCATATTCCGTTTGGATTATCTGTACTCAGCCAGTTCGACAGTATTGGCTGGGGATACAATACTGAGCCACAAATTCATTTAAACAACCGCGAATTGTTCTGGCCGCGCGGGAAAACACTGGGTGGTTCCAGCTCGATCAATGCGATGTGCTACATACGTGGTCAGGTGGAAGACTACGACCGCTGGGCGGCAAATGGAGCAAAGGGTTGGGACTTTAACAGCGTATTACCCTACTTTAAAAAAGCCGAAGACTTTTGCAATGGGGCTGACGAATATCATGGCACGGGTGGCCCGCTGGGCGTAGACAACCTGCGTTACACATCCGAACTATCCAGGGCCTTTGTCAATGCAGCAGAACAGGTATCACTGCCGCAATGTAACGACTTTAACCGCCATGACCGAGTAGGGTTGGGGTTGTATCATGTTACTCAGAGAAACGGTCAGCGTTGCTCTACCGCGAAAGGCTATCTAACCGACGCTAAAAAGCGCGGAAACCTAACCATTCTTACTCAGGCTCTGGCTGAGCGTGTGCTCATTAAACAGCAGCGTGCCATTGGTGTGCAGGCGCGGGTAAAAGGCCGTGCCCGTCGCTTGATGGCTAACAAAGAAGTGCTCCTGAGTGCCGGGGCAATCAGTTCTCCGCATTTACTCATGTTGTCGGGTATTGGGCCAGCGGAAGCCTTGCACGACAAAGGCATTCTGGTGCAACAGGATTTACCCGGCGTAGGGCAGAACCTGCAGGATCATCTGGATGCAATAGTGCAGTACCGCACATCAGTGCGCGCAGGCTATGCGATCGCGCTGGGCGCATTGCCACGATATCTTCATGCCGCGTTCCGCTATGCGTTTAAGCGGGATGGCATTTTTTCATCAAATGTGGCAGAAGCAGGTGGCTTTGTTAAATCCAGTTTGGCCAACGAGTTTCCTGATATTCAGTACCACTTTTTACCAGCCATATTGCAGGATCACGGCCGACAGCTTGCGTATGGTTATGGCTATGGTGTGCACGTATGTAATCTGTATCCCAAAAGCCGCGGCGAGATTCGCCTGCAAAGTAATCATCCGGCAGATCATCCCGCCATCGAGCCTAACTATTTGTCTCATGAAGATGACATCAAAGTAATGGTAGATGGCGTAAAACAAGCCAAAGCCATTCTGGATAGCGACGCGTTCAGTAAATTTCACGGCAAGCCTGCGGTAGGGGATGTAGATTTTACCAACGACGCCGACATCGCCAGTTTTATTCGCGAGCAGGCTGAAACCATTTATCACCCGGTTGGTACGTGTAAAATGGGTGCTGACGACGACCCAATGGCGGTTGTTGATTGCCAGCTTAGAGTTCGCAATATTCAGGGATTACGCGTGGTAGACGCGTCTGTCATGCCTGATTTAGTAGGCGGTAACACCAACGCGCCTACTATTATGATCGCCGAGCGTGCCGCCGAATGGATCCGGCAGTCACAGGCGTAAAGTTCGGTTTGAAGCAGGATTAGTCATGTTTCAACAACATGGCAACGGCGCAATTACACATATCGTCAATGTGCTCGGAGTCAGCATACACGCCGTCAATAATCAAACGCGCCAAGCCGTGCAAAGTGGCCCAGATAACCTGTGTTTGTCTGAGCGCAGGCATCGACTGCGCTAATATGCCTTCCTGTTGCCACTGAGTAATTTTATTCAGCATAAAGTGAAACGCCGGAAAGGCGATCTCTTTTAGTTGTTCATCCGCCTGACCGGTTTTCCAAATCGGTCGGCCAAACATCAAATCATAAAGCTGAGGATTGCTGGCAGACCAGTGAATATAGCCATGTACAAACTGAGCTAACCTGTCAGCAGGTGTCATGTCCACAGAATTAGCGCGCGCTTTTGATACGGCAATCCACTGCTCAAATCCACGCGCAGCCACCGCATTTAACAGGGCATTTTTATCGCGGAAATGATGATAAAGCGCAGAGCGGGACACCCCTACATCGTCGGCGAGCTTGCGCAGTGAAAGGGCTTCCACACCTTCTGATTCGATACGTTGCGCAGCGGCATCCAGTAGTGCCGCACGCAGGTCACCATGGTGATACGTCTGGTTGCCTCGCCCGGTGGTCTGCTGCATGAATTAGTCCGTAATAGTAAATAGAAACGCTAGCATAATGTTAATCTTGACAGTGTCAAATTATAAGCCTATCTTGACACTGTTTAGTTTTAAATGAAAACAATAAAAGAGGGCACCCATGACTCAGGCAACCGCGGCAGAAAAACACCCGCTGTACCCACATTTGTTCGAGCCATTAGATCTTGGCTTTACGCAATTAAAGAACCGTATCCTAATGGGTTCTATGCACACCGGTCTTGAAGAGATGCCCGGTGGGCACGCACACATGGCAGCATTCTATGGCGCTCGGGCGGCGGGTGGCGTAGCGTTAATCGTTACTGGCGGTATCGGGCCAAACGACGAGGGCGCAACCCATGCCGAAACCAAGCGTTTAGACAGCGATGAAGCGGTAGCCAATCACAAGCAGGTAACCGATGCGGTACACGCCAATGGCGGAAAAATCTGTATGCAAATTTTGCATACTGGCCGGTATGCCTATAACCCAAAGCTGGTGGCGCCCTCGGCACTGCAAGCGCCTATTAATCCGTTCAAACCTAAAGCGCTTACCGGTGAAGAAATCGAAAAGCAAATCGAGGACTTTGTGTTTGCGGCTAAACAAGCCCAGCGAGCCGGTTACGACGGCGTGGAGATCATGGGATCAGAAGGGTATTTCCTGAACCAGTTTATTGCTGCCCGCACTAACCACCGTGATGACGAGTGGGGCGGGGAGTATAAAAACCGCATGCGCTTACCGGTTGAAGTAGTGCGCCGCGTGCGCGAAGCCGTGGGTGAACAGTTCATTATCATTTATCGCCTATCCATGTTGGATCTGGTAGAAGGCGGCTCCAGTTACGATGAGATCCTTACCTTGGGTAAAGCCATCGAATCCGCCGGTGCCACCATTATCAATACGGGTATTGGTTGGCATGAAGCGCGCATTCCTACTATTGCCACTAAAGTGCCGCGTGCAGCGTTTACCTGGGTAACGGCAAAATTCCGCAAGCAGTTATCCATTCCGGTGATCACCTCTAACCGCATTAACATGCCGGATGTGGCAGAGTCTGTTATTGCGCGTGGCGATGCCGACATGGTGTCGATGGCACGCCCATTCCTGGCCGATCCGGATTTTGTGATCAAAGCGCAGCAGCAGCGTGCTGATGAAATTAACACCTGTATTGGCTGTAATCAGGCGTGTTTGGATCACGTTTTCAACGGTAAACTCACCAGCTGTCTGGTAAATCCGTACGCGTGTCATGAGTTAATGATCACCATGAAACCCGCTGAAGCCGTTAAGTCTATTGCGGTCGTGGGTGCAGGACCAGCTGGCTTGGCCGCTGCCACAACAGCAGCACAGCGCGGCCATAAGGTAGTCTTGTTTGATGCTGCCGACAAAATTGGCGGGCAATTTAATATTGCCAAACAAGTACCCGGTAAAGAAGAATTCAATGAAACACTGCGCTACTACGCAAAGCAACTTGAGTTACTGAATGTTGACGTACGGCTGAATACCTTGGTTACCGCTGAAACGCTGAATGAAGGTGGTTTTGATGCTGTATTGCTGGCAACCGGCATAGTGCCACGCACACCCGGAATTGAAGGTATAGAACACAGCAAAGTGCTTACGTATCTCGATGTATTACGCGACAAAAAGCCGGTGGGCGGCAAGGTGGCTATTATTGGTGCCGGTGGGATCGGGTTTGATACTGCAGAGTACCTTAGCCACGGCAAATCGGTGCCGAGTCAGAATATTGAAGCCTTTATGCGTGAGTGGGGCATTGATATGACGCTGGAAGCCCGCGGTGGGGTAGAAGGCATGAAGCCACAACCAGAGCCGTCACCACGCCAAATCGTGTTGCTTCAGCGTAAATCCACCAAGATTGGTGCAGGTCTGGGTAAAACTACCGGATGGGCGCATCGCCTGGGTTTACAAATGAAAGGCGTGCAAATGATTGCGGGTGTTCAATACGACAAAATTGATGATGCCGGTTTACATATTACCGTAGACGGTGAGCAAAAAGTGCTGGATGTAGATAACGTGATTATCTGTGCCGGACAAGAGCCTCAGCGAGCACTGGTACATGGTTTATCAGTTCCTCATCATCTCATTGGTGGTGCTGATGAAGCGCTTGAACTGGATGCGAAACGCGCCATTGCACAAGGTACCAAAGTCGCCTTAAAACTCTAGCGCAGTAGTTAAATGGCAGTCGGAAATGTGAGTTAATTTCTGACTGCCAATACCAGTTCGGCTTTGTCCTGATCGAGCTGAAA
>NZ_JBLBUE010000181.1:0-6604 GCF_047290655.1 Alteromonas sp. AMM-1
ATTCAGCAATACAATCAACACAATGTGCCAGCGCTACCACCGTGTGACGCATTTCGTTTTATAGAAAACATATTGTATCCACGGGATGAGGCAGGACATCGTTTGGCAATGATCCACCCTAACCTGCAGGATCAGGATTTTACCGAACTCAAATCAGGCATGCCGGTATTCACGCATTTCGATGGTTCCCAAGAAAACTGGCAAGGCGACACTGTGTTTCCGCATTTTATTAACGAAGCGGCCTACCATAAATTACACGTAGCATTTGCCACGGCCACCAAAACACAGTTATAACATTCTGGCAGCGGCATTGCCGCTGCCATCTTATATTCCCCTTTCCAGTCTTCTGATTTCACTCGCCTGTTTCTGCTGCATTAAAACAGTCAATAGACTATTGCTTAATATAGGCAAAAATCTATATACAAAAATAGATAAATGTAAATTCAAAAATAGACCATTTATTTGATTTATATACCTAAATACCGCATTTACCAATCTAAAAGTAACCTTTAGGCGAATTGCTGTTTCACAAAGGACTGCTACAATCAATTGAGTTAAATAAATGTAAATTCCGGCACTGAGGATGATTCAAGGCCGTGAATTGACATCGAAAAGTGTTTAGTTAATCAAACACAAAACCAATAGCGACAGCCTTGGAACAAAGCAAATTTGCAGCAGGGGCAAGAACTAGCAAATAGTGCTTTCATGGATGAACTTCCGGGGTATACCACTGAGGAATTATTCATGTTTATATCTTTAGCCAAGCATAAGGCTGAAGTTGCTAAGCTGTCGGCCATTGCTGATACTCAGCTTCAAATAATCGATTCAATCAAGCATTGTGTTGCCACTATCCTCTTTACCCCCAATGGCGATATTCTGGAAACCAGTTCTCTGTTTCGCCAGGCGATGGGCTACAGTGAAGCAGATCTTAAAGGCAAACATCACAGTATGTTTTGTGTAGGGAACTACGCGAAGACTCCGGAATATTCTGCATTGTGGCAAAAATTACGCGATGGAAGATGTCAGGCTGGTACATTTAACCGTCGCAAAGCGGATGGTCACGTAATCTGGTTGGAGGCTATTTACATACCTATTAAGGATGCTCAAAACCGGGTAGTATCGGTTTTGAAAATCGCTTTTGACGTCACTGATAAAGTAAAAGAAACCAGCACACTAAAGGCGGTTAACAAAGCACTGGATACCTCAATGGCGGTGATCGAATTTGAACCCGACGGCACCATTATTACAGCTAACAAAAACTTTACTGCCACTATGGGTTATTCTCTTGATCAAATAAGGGGCAAGAATCACTCGTTATTTTGTACCCGGGAATTTAAAGAGCAAAACCCCAATTTTTGGGCTTCGCTTGCCAATGGTGTGCATCAGTCAGGTTTGTTTGAACGCAAAGATGCCCGGGGCAACTCGGTTTGGCTTGAAGCGACGTATAATCCCATTAAGGGCCCTGATGGTAACGTATTTAAGGTCATTAAATTTGCTTCAAATGTAACTAATCAGGTTGAATCAAAGAACCTGATTGCTCAGGCTGCGGAGCTTGCGTTTGCCACCGCAGAAGAAACCGCACAAATTGCCAAACAAGGCAGCGAGTTGCTGGATAACTCAGTTAATGTGTCTGATGCGACGCAACATGAAGTAGACACAACCAATGCACTCATGAGCAAGCTTCACGAGCAATCTGGCAGCATAGAACAGATAGTGTCTACCATCCGTTCGATTGCCGAACAAACCAATTTGCTAGCGCTAAACGCCGCAATTGAAGCTGCGCGTGCGGGCGATCAGGGCCGCGGCTTTGCAGTGGTGGCCGATGAAGTTCGTCAACTGGCCAGTCGCACCAGCGAATCTACCGTAGAAATCGAATCGGTAGTAAGCGAAAACAAGCAACTTTCATCGAAGGCAACGGAGCAAATGATGAAAGTAAAAGCCAATGTTGAACAGAACAATCAGCAAATTGCACAGGTGCAGGAAGTGATGAACGAGATCCTGAAAGGGGCCGAAAACGTGTCACAATCGGTGTCATCGATTATTCGTAAATAGACGCTACGTCCTTCGTAATGAAAAGCGCTATGCGGTCTCTTCAATCTGCATAGCGCTTTTTTACTCAGTGTTATTCGCGAAGAAACAGCTACTTTACGCCGTCCAGCTCTTTATGAGACTGCACATCAATTAAATTCAATTGCGCCATTTCGGGAATAGTTAGTTGAATTTTCGATTCAATAGCATCCAGCCTGGCAAAGTAGTCGCAATACCAACGCGCTTTTTCCGCTAGCGTACTTTGCAATGGTGGGCCGTCTACACCGGTTTTCAAAGCGTAACGGGCAAGTTGCTGATTAATATTGTCCATTGCTTGCTGGTCAATAACCAGCTTGTCTGAATCCATCGTGCCTAACGATGTAAGGATAGCCCCCGCAGACGTGGTTAACGTGGTTGAGATTGGCAAACCTAAATCGTCGTCTTCGAACTCTTCCACTAAGTTGGCCGAACTGGGGCCAATATAATAGTTAGATCTGGCATAGCGGAATTTTTTGCGTACCCGGTCTTTTATTTTATCAATGGCAAGGTTAAGCCGTTCATAGCTGTCGTGATCACTGCCAACCAGACTTTCATACATTTGCTGCACTGTGTCGGTTGCCAAATCTATACCGATGGTTGCCAGTAACGTAACCTGTGGCACCAGAGCATGTAGTCCCTCCGAATACTCCTGAACCAGTTCTGCCTGCGCAGGGGACAACTTCAACCACTGGCCGCCCACAAACAACTGCTGCTGATGGTTTATCTGGTACATCGTTTGGTACTTTTTCAGCACGCGCAACTGATTGTCGCTAACCACCACGCCATACTGCAGGTCGACGTCACAGGCATAATGCGCATAAGCAGGTTGGAATACACTGCTCAGCACACTGAGCATCAGGAGCCAAAAGGAAATGAAGAAAAATTTCATACCCCTATTGTGAAACCTGGCAATAAAATGAAAAGGCGCTTTAGACCAGAACACTAAAAATTCAGGTGAACTCTCAAGCCGATTTGTAGCGCAATTGACGAGGAAATTATAGCTGGCGATGAACCGCATACCAGCAAGCCTAACAACGTTTTATCTGATGGTTTGTAATGGTTGTTTAGCAAAACTACAAATTATTTCGCAGCATGTGCTGGCGTTCAAACGCTTCGCTTTGCGCCACCTGTAGTGCTTCAAGTTGTTTTTTACCCGACGCAATATCGGTCATGTCGTAAATCATCATACTGATATTGTCTACCTTGCCTGTGGACGACACCAACGGCGATAAAATAATGTTCTGATACATAAACTCTTCGCTGCCGGTAATGGGCCGATAGTTAGAAAATTTAAATAAATACGGGCGCTGCTCCCAAATCATAAACGCGCGGGTTTTTAAGCCAAACACCGGTTTGGCCTTTTGCTTAAACCAGTCTTTATCAATGTCGGGATATAAATCAAACAGGCACTTGTCACGCACATCCGACGGCAGACGACCACTGTGGCTTTCCATAAAGCCATTCCACATTTTCACGTTAAACTGCTTATCGAGCACCACTATACCAACGTCGACCGTTTGCAGCATATCGATGATCCAGTGAAACTCCTGCATTTCGCTAACAGCCAGTTCGCTCACTAAAAATCCTCCAACAAATGCGCCAACTTGTAGTTCATCACTTCCATTGATGACTCGGTAAACAACAAAATCAATTCACACACCACGTTATATCCTTCCAGGCCATATGAAATCTCAATGGCCAGTGTGCGTCGCCATTTGAGTTTGCCGGTATGAATAATGTCGGAGATATTTCTGTGCTGCCCCAACACCACGGGTTGCCCTTGCGCAAAGGAAATATCCAGTTGTTCGGCAATCCCACTTAAACAGGTTCCAATCAGAATACTGGCCGCATCCATGAGTAACTCCAGCTGTTTCTGGTCGTCTACCTCACCGGATATATTCAGGATTCTGGCCACATCCCCCAAGCTGGAATCACTTAAAATACATAGTGCTTCACCCTGCACTCCTGGGCCAACAAAGCCCTGGCAGACTGCACTTACCCGCTCATGCGTTTCAATATCACTTAGCAGCATGTGCAGTTCAGTGACTTCGATAAGGTTAACGTTGGGGATAGGTAAATGCACAAACACATTTAGCGTTCTGGCCAAGTGATCGCCAGCGCGTCCCATGGCAATATTGGTGATTTCCTGATAACAGTCGCGAATATCCGGATCCAGCGGAGCGACCTCTGCTGACTCTTCGGGCTCAGCCGCCAGTAAACGATTGCTTTTTAGTACATCATGTAGTTCAGCAGCACTCACCGGCTTACGAATAAACGCTACTGCGCCTAACGCTTTTACTCTGTCGTGGGCTTCTGGTTGCACATCGCCCGAAATGACCACAACCTTCGTTTTTAGCCCTTGTTTTTGAATAGCCTGGAGAGTTTGGTAGCCGTCCATCACTGGCATATTCAAATCGAGCAGGAGTAACTGACCTTTGCCTTCTTTCAGCGCATCAATGGCTTCCTGGCCGTCTTTTGCGAAGTGGATTGCTACGTCCCAATCCTGGGGTAAACACTTGGCTACCTGTTTGCGGGCTACCAGCGAGTCGTCACAGATCAATACAGAATACATAGCCATCCAGAAGATAAAGAAGCGATAAAATCAATTACATTTAGTCTCTTTAACGAATAGCAGTAGTCTGGTAAAAATCAATGTTTAAAGCCGAATTTATACGTGTTACGGCGACACTAAGTCAGTGCTGCTTTTCGCTCCTACAACAGCAACGGTAAAACCACGGCAGTCATCACGCCATTCAGACACAGTCCCACAGTGGCCAGTGCGCCCTGCACTTCCCCCATATGAAGCGCTTTGGCAGTGCCCACCGCATGACATACTGAACCCAGCGCCACACCTTGCGCTTCGGGCTGAGTTACGTTGAGCAATTTATAGGTAAGCGGCGCTGCCAGTGCGCCAACTATTCCGGTAATGATCACAAACACAGCAGCCAAAGCGGGAATTCCCCCAATCATTGCACCGGTTTCCATCGCCAGCGGGCTGGTGATGGATTTTACTAACATGGTTAGCTGGATGGCCATGGGCGCATCAAAGGCATATACCATCCACCAGGCAAGGACTGGCGCAATGATTCCGCCCGTAGCCACACTCATTACCAGCGGCCAGCCAAGTTGGCGAATTCGCTGCCAGTGGTTAAACAAGGGTACGGCAAGCGCCACGGTGGCGGGCCCAAGCAACCAATGCAATAAACTGGTATCCAAACGATATTGCTCTACCGGCGTACTGGTAACCGTTAAAAGCAACGCTATTCCAACTGCGGTAATGGTTAACGGATGAATAAGCGGATGATTATTCAAGCGTCGAAATAACCACACTGCGCCAGCATATATCAGTAAGGTAATTGCCAGCCAAATAACACTGTGCAGACTCAGCGTGTTTTGAGCGACTTCCAGCAATTCATTCAGGGTAAGTTGAAGTGCATCGTGATTCATTTACGCGAACCCCGATAATTGTTGCTCAGGATACGCTGCGCCACCCAAGCAGTAAGGCCCATGCTGATTACCGTAGTTGCAACCAAGGCCAGTACAATGCCAATTAAATTTTGTTTCACCTCTGGCCAGAACAACATTACGCCTACCACCGCAGGCACAAATAACAGCGACATATGCCCGAGCAAAGGCTGAGATGCATGCCCCACGCTTCCTGGCGATCGTCCTCGAAGCAGCAGGATCCCAAGTAGCAGTAACATGCCTAACAGCGCCCCCGGTAGTGGCACACCTGTTAACTTAACCAGCCAGTCTCCAATCAGATAACAGCAAACAATACCAACAAATCCCAATCCGTTGGCGACAACTTTTGGCATACACAACCCTGCAGAATTTAAACGCGTTTCATCATAACCGCCTGGCGCGCACACCACCAGCCGACTTGGGTCGTAGATAAAGGATATAAACAGGTATTATGTAGGCCAGACTTTGCCATCGAGATAACGCAGGCATTGTGGCAGTAATCTGCGACTGATTTTCAATCGGCTGCCATCCTTCAGCTCAACATAGTTTACCGCCGGACTTAGCTTGGTAAGCCCTTTAACGTGATGCAGATTGATGATCACTGAGCGATTAACCCGTAAAAACCAGGATTGGGGTAAGCGCTGCGCTAATTCTGTTAGGGTGGATCGCACAATAAGGGTTTCTTCCTGGGTGTACACGCACATGTAATCTCCCGCAGCCTCAACATAGCGAATACGTTGCCAGTCGACGCAGTGCCATCCACAACTGCTGCGCAGTGATATTTGATGATGCGGTGCGGTACTGCGCGTTTTCAACGCTGACAACTCCTGCAATAAACGCGCCGGTGAGCACGCTCGCTGCCAGCTCAACCGCTTTATTATCCATTGCCACTTCAGGGCATTGATTCGCGCATAATACGCGTCAATCAAATCCGTTATTTGCCGCTGTCTCAGTTCCGTTGGCGCATCGGGCTGATAAAAGCGACTGATCCCTTTGGCAAAACCATCGATAGCCTGCTGGTTGTTGTAACCGCACATCACACTGAGTTCGCAACGCGGCGCATTGAGCGACA
>NZ_JBLBUE010000182.1:0-6494 GCF_047290655.1 Alteromonas sp. AMM-1
AGTTTGTTTACGAAGATTACACGCGCAACTTCTGAATCGTTTGCATAACGCCAGTTGGTTTCAGACTGTGGCTCAACGCCGCCTGAACCACAGAAAACACCGATACCACCATCCAATACTTTCAGTGAACGGTAAACTTCAACGGTGAAGTCAACGTGTCCGGGAGTATCGATGATGTTCATGCGGTGGTTTTTCCAGAAACAGGTAGTCGCAGCAGACTGGATAGTAATACCGCGCTCAGCTTCCTGTTCCATAAAGTCAGTCGTTGACTCACCGTCGTGTACTTCACCGGTTTTATGGATTTTACCGGTAAGTTTCAAAATACGTTCTGTAGTGGTGGTTTTACCCGCGTCTACGTGGGCGAAAATACCAATGTTTCTGTAAAGGGATAAGTCTGCCATTAGTTCACTTTCAATAGGTTCAGAATAAAAAAACGGCGGGATTATAAAGGATTTCGCTACCAGATTTACAGTCCTTTATGAAAAAAGACTGCAACTAATCTGAAGAAATCGATTCTTACCCCACCTAACCTGATGATATATCATCATAAATTCTTATAAAGCACGAATTACTGCTACGGTCACTTCGTCTCTATCATGGTAAAGATGCCGGACAATCATACTCGCCCGAATCTTTTGCTCAGCCAGTTGCGCCTTCACCGACTGAATCGCGGCGTATACGGTCTCATATCGCCGTTTCATCGGCAACTTTAAGTTAAATATGGCGTGATTTGTCCAGCCTTTGCACAACCAGCTGGCCATTAAATCGGCAACCCGATCTGGCTTTTCAATCATATCACACACCAGCAATTCTACCTGACCAAATTTTGGCTTATATTTAAATCCGTCTTCCGGACGGTAATCCACCAGCCCGGTAGCCATTAAATGTTCGGCCATTTTACCGTTATCTACCGCTTCCACGTGCATTTCGCGCGAGACCAACTGGTAAGTCCATCCTCCCGGACACGCACCAAGGTCTACCGCTCTGGCACCAGGACGGCAAATGGCTTCCCGTTGTTCATCGGTGAGCATGAGTAACAGCGCTTCTTCCAGTTTTAATGTAGAACGGCTGGGTGATTGAGACGGAAACTTCAACCTGCAAATTCCGTTGGCAAACGGACTGCGTCCACGTGCATCACTCACCCCGATAATACAGCGGTCGGTATCGGTAAAAAACACATGCATTGCAGGCAGCTTTGGCTGTTCAGCCTTAGTTAACCAGCCTTGCTTGCGAAACGCCTGGCGCATAGGTACCGCTATCTTTTTACACAGCTTAGCCAGCTCTTTACCCGCTTCAGTATCAGCATGTTCAACAAATAGAAGACCACAACGCGGTACATCCGCTGTCTCAGCCAAAGTGGCAATGATAGGGCCAATGCGATCGCTTTTATCCTGTATACCGACTTCACCCACAATTCGAAAAAGCTGCCGGGCGAATATAGTCTGATTAACAGGCAATGAATTCACGAGTGTTGCCGCATCGGCATCTTGGTGGAATACAAATTTTACATAACCTTCATTGGCTTTAAACTGCGGATAGCCATACATCCCTTTTTCAGTGCCAAGAGCCAACAGCTCGTTCCCTAAATCGACTTCATAACCAGGCCGACAATAGGCTAAAACACTACTCATTGGTTTCTGTTCCTTTTACGAAAGCGACAACCATACAAGTCCATCCCACCATTAAGCACAATCCCCCCAGCGGGGTGACAGGCCCCAACCAGGTGTGACCGGTAAAAATCAATAAATACAGGCTGCCACTAAACAGTACTACACCAGCAATAAAACCTACCACAGCCCGGCTTAGCCACACCTTACTGCCAAACGGGATTAATGCAGAGGCCAACAAAATCGCTAAGGCGTGGTACATCTGGTATCGAACGGCAATTTCAAATGTATTGAGTGCGCCGCTGTCCAGTACCTGCTTAAGCCCATGTGCACCAAAGGCACCCAGCACAACTGCTGTTAACCCCAGCACACCGCCAATGACTAAACTTGTTTTCATTATTGTTCTCTTATAAATGCTGCACAGCGCCGCGCTGCGCTGGCAATATGCGCAGCCTGTGTAGAACCACTGGCCTTACGCGGTTTAAAACTGTGATCGCCGTCGGCGAGAAATTGAAAACTGATGCTTTTTGATATTGAATAACCTTCAACTTCCTGCCGATTGCCAAACGTATCGCGCTCCCCCTGCACAATGAGCAGTGGTTTCTGAAACTGCTTCAAATGTTCGGTGCGCAGCTTCTCCGGCTTACCTGGCGGATGGAAAGGGTAGCCCAGCGCAATCACCCCGACAGCATCAGTATCATGTGCGATTAGCGTGGCAACACGTCCTCCCATGCTCTTACCACCAATAAATAAAGGCGTATCAGGCCACTTATGAAATGCCTGTTCAATCACATGCTTAAAATGCGCTTCGAGCTTAGGCATGCTGTCGGGTGGTCGCTTTTTACCGGTATCAGCTATCTGTGTCATGTAGGGGAAATTAAAACGCACCACCCGCACATCCAGCTCGCTCAGTTGCGTGGCCATGTCCTGCATAAAATCCGATTCGGCTCCGGCCCCGGCTCCATGTGCCAGTAACAATGTTGCTATTGGAGTAGCTGATTCGGTTACCCACCAGTTACACATAGGCTTGCTCTTCTTTTACCAATTGCATTACCCAACTGCGAAATGCCGCAATTTTTCCCATATCAGCCTGTCCTTCATGACACACCATATAATAGGCGTCGCGGCTTTCCAGCTTTTCCTCAAACGGCATAATTAGTCGGCCCGCATCCAGTTCCGGTTTGGCCAGTACTGAATTACCCAGCGCTATGCCCTGCCCTAAGGCTGCTGCCTGCATTACCATCATCGAGTGACTGAAAACCGGGCCCTGATTCACATTCACGCCAAATACGTGAAAGTGCTTCAGCCACATTTTCCACATTGCCCTGCTTGAATCGTGCAACAGTACGTGATGTTTCAGATCCGCCAGGGAATTAAGCGGCTTGCTACCCTGAAACAAACTGGGGGAACACAAAGGGGTTAAAAACTCTGTATGAAGTTTATCGGCCTGAATACCACTCCAGCGTCCGCGTCCGTAATAAATAGCAACGTCGATATCATCTGCCAGAAACCCTTCATCAAAATCCACGGCCTTAATTCGCACGTCAATATCCGGGTGAGCAATACTGAACTTACTGATCCTGGGCACTAACCACTGGCTCGCAAAACTAGGGGGCGTAGCTACCGTAATGGCGCCTTTGCTGCCTCTGGCCAACAAACGCTCTGTTGCATCCTGCAAGGATTTAAATATGTCTTTGAGCTCTAAAAAATACGCCTGCCCTTCTTCCGTAAGCAACAAGGTGCGGTTTCTGCGAATAAACAGCTTCAGCGATAAGAAATCTTCAAGTGCCTTAATTTGATGGCTTACAGCCGCCTGTGTCACAAACAGCTCATCTGCTGCCCGGGTAAAGCTCAGGTGGCGCGCGGCAGCCTCAAAGGACTTCAGGGCATTTAAAGGAGGGAGACGTCGGTGCATTGCGGCGCTATCCAGTATGACAAACAGGCGACAAACCCATTAGTTTTTCTAATTTAAAACGTGTAATTTTTTTCATTTTTCAGCACCGTAATTACTGTTTACTATTTACCCGAAATTAAAAAACCTCTTTAAAAGACAAGAGGTTAAAACTTATAAATATTGTTAACTTTTTACAATATTTAAACAAACAATACTATTAATTTAATTAGGTGTGAATATGACTAAAACAATTTTAACAAACATCGCGCTTAGCGCGGTAATACTACCATTTTTTTCCAATGCCAGTGAAGTTACAACCGTTAATCCGGCGGTAACCCCTGCCGCATTCACGATCACAGTTGAATTACCGGCGCCGGTAATCGACACGTCGGTAAAAGTACAAGCACAACAAAACCTGCTGACCGATCAGTTCAATCTGGAAAACATAGACAAAGCGCTATTGGTTAATCTAAACGAAGCGCAAATAACGCTTAATTCGGCTACACGCGCTGAATAAAAACACCATTTCACACCTGCCGTATGCTCTGCAGTCTTCTGCAGAGCATATCAGGTCGCGAAATTCTGCTAATTAGTTTGCACTGGTATCCAGTGGCGCAAACCCTTTCACAAGCTCATCGAGCGCTTTCATTTGAGTCAGATACCCTTCCAGTTTAGAAAGGGGTAACGCACACGGACCATCGCATTTCGCTTCATCCGGGTTCGGGTGAGATTCGATAAATAATCCAGCCAGGCCTAACGCCATACCACTTCGAGCCAGTTGAGCAGCTTGTGCACGACGACCATCGGCAGACGTTTCACGTCCCCCCGGCATTTGTAACGCATGTGTTGCATCGAAAATCACCGGCGCATATTCTTTCATAGCGTCCATACCCAGCATGTCTACTACCAGATTGTTATAACCATAGCAGCTACCACGCTCACACAGGATCACATTGTCATTACCCGCTTCACCAATCTTTTTAATAATATGACGCATCTCGTGAGGTGCCAGGAACTGCGGCTTCTTCACGTTGATCACAGCACCTGTTTTTGCCATAGCAACCACAAGGTCTGTCTGTCGCGCCAAAAAGGCCGGTAATTGGATCACGTCTACTACTTCAGCAACGGGTGCAGCCTGATAGGGTTCATGCACATCGGTAATTAACGGTACGTTAAAAGTAGATTTGATTTCTTCAAAAATCTTCAGTCCTTCTTCCATACCCGGGCCGCGAAACGATGTTATAGACGACCGGTTGGCTTTATCAAAAGACGCTTTAAATACATAGGGAATATTGAGCTTTTGGCACACTTCAACGTAATGCTCAGCAATGCGCATTGCCAGATCACGTGATTCCAGTACGTTCATACCGCCAAATAAAACAAATGGCTTATCATTCGCGACAGTGATGTTACCCACTGTAACCTGCGAAATTTGAGTCATGATAATGTGTCCTGTGAGGAGTAAATATTTATAAAAACAATACGGTTTTGGTTACGGCAATCTTAGCCGTAAGCGCCAGCACTATCAGGGCACCGGCAAATCCGCCCCATTTTTTAACGGTGGTGGTTGATTTCAGGGCTACCATGCCAAACAAAATATAGGCTATGACGCCAATCACCTTGGCCGTTAGCCAACCGTTAACTAACGGGTACTGAGATAAAATAATGCACAACCAAATAGCGCTTGCCAGCAATACAGTATCAATAACGTGCGGAACGATCTTCACCCATTTTTTTTGCAAAAAATCCGGCTTCATCTGGCCATAGATAAAACGAAAAACAAACAACAGCACACTAATTCCCACTGCGGTCATGTGCAGGTGCTTCGCCATCATGTACATTTTACTTCCTTAATTTAGTTTGATTTACCGGGGTATTGTTGCTGAATTGCCACAAACTTGTCGATATTTTCCATAAATATTTGCATTAGCGAAGGATCAAACTGTTTACCCGCTGCAGCCTGCATCGCGTCTTTCACTTGGTCGATTGGCCAGGCTGGCTTGTACACTCTTTCATTAAACAGCGCATCAAAGGTATCAAGGATCGCCATTAGCCGGCTTTCAATGCTAATTTGTTCACCCTGAAGCCCGTCAGGATAGCCCTGACCATCCCAGCGTTCATGGTGGTGCCGAGCCAACTGGGCGGCAAGTTTAATAATCGGCCGTTTGGAATCCTTGAACACCTGATATCCAAATTCCGCATGCATCTGAATCTGATGAAACTCATCATCGGTTAACGATTCAGACTTATTGAGGATGGCTCGAGGCACATAAGAGTTACCCACATCGTGCAATGGCGCTGCCATTAGTAACATTTGCAGATCGCGGTCGTCCATGCCCGCCTCAATGGCGAAGGTTTCAGTCATGGCCACGATCCGCTTAACATGATTGCCGTCGAGCTCACGGCCATCTAACGCCTGCCCGAGCCGCTGCACGATTTCATTTTGTGTATCATGAACTTCCCGGGTGTTTAGTAAATTATCAAAGGCGATTTGCACATTTTCAGAAAACTTGCGAACCAGACGAATATCCATTTCGTTTACTGGTCGGGGTAAGCCAGTAAGAAACAATAGCGAACCGCGGTTTACATTGCTTTTGCAATAAGCGACCAGGTGTTCTTCTGCATATACCACTTCCTTGCGTTGCAACGCCTGTCTGCACAAATCATATTCAAAATCAGACAGCGATTCACGTAGCCGCCCTCCTTCTTTACCGGCGTATTCACCATTACCGGCAAAAATGTATAAATCACCAAGTGTCCCTATCGGTTTGGACACCGCGATCGCTGAGGTAATGTAGGCAGCATTTTTTGCGCCGCCCAGAATAGACGCCAGTTGTTGAATTAATCCCTGCATAAATCGCTCAAGAGAGCGTGACGAAAACAAATCTGCTGAAGCATCGATGATCTTTTCCAATCCCGCTCTTGCTTCTTCTATCACAATGATATCGCGGTAGGAACGCAGTGCAGCAATGATAACGGTAAAGAGTTTTTGG
>NZ_JBLBUE010000183.1:0-6481 GCF_047290655.1 Alteromonas sp. AMM-1
AAGAACTTTAAAAAGAACGCCAGCGGAAAGGCTTTGGTTTGTTCCAGACTGGCAGACCAAATCGCTGCACACATCGGATATATATAGTGTTCGCTGAAGCTATCGCTAAATCCATGCTCAGCAATAAACGCCGCCAGTGTTATGCCGTCAATGGGCTTCTCAGATTCTAAAACCATTTTACAGGTTTTATTAAACCGTACGATATCGCTGACTATTCGCCAGAATTTTGGTCGCAGTACATTGCGGCGCTGTGCAAACAAAGTATTGAGGTCATGGCCGTTGTATTCAATGTTGGTTTTCTCGTGGTGTACTGAAAAACTCATTTCAGTGGCCTGGTATGCTACACCCAACTGTGTCATCAACTTTATGAAATTGGGATACGTCCAGTCGTTGAATACAATAAAGCCGGTATCGATGGCGTAGGTTTGGCCATTCACCGATACATCTTTAGTGGCGGTATGGCCGCCGATGTAGTCGTTAGCCTCAAATACCGTGATGTCGTGCTGTCGGTTGAGCAGATAGGCGCAGGTTAGGCCAGAGATGCCAGTGCCAATTATTGCTATGCGTTTTGCCATGAATATGTCGCCGTTATTGTTGTAATTTGGATGCAATCCAGCGTTTAACGCGCTGGGGTAAATGGCTAAGCGTTCGCAGAGTTAAGCCAAATACCGTGGGAAAATAAATCGCCTGTTGCCTGGCTTCTATGCATTTCAATAGTGTTACCGCTGCTTCACTTGCTGTAATTTTCATCGGCATTTCAAAGTCATTTTTGTCGGTAAGTGGTGTTTCGACAAACCCGGGCGACACACTCTGTACAATAATGCCTTTATCTTTTAAATCCACACTCAGACTTTGCGATAAGTAGTGCACTGCTGCTTTACTTGCGCCGTAGGCTTCACTGCGCGTAAATGGCAATAATCTGGCCATCGAATCGATGATCACCAGTTGGTGCCCTCTTTGACATTGAGGAAGCAGAGCATGAATGCAGTTTACGATGCCGAAAAAATTCACGTCAAACACGCGTCGGAACATGGCTGGTTCAAACACTGGTAAATCTACATACTCGCAGGTGCCTGCGTTTAATACCGCGATATCAAACGCAACAGACGACAATGCCTGGTTGGTTTGATCTGTATTGGTTACATCAAATTGCAGTGTGTTTATATTATTTTCGGCACTGAGTTCGGCTAGCACCTGTGGATTTCTGCCGCAGGCAATAACGCAATAACCGTTGCGTGCTGCATAAAGGGCAAAGGCTTTTCCTATGCCGGATGTGGCACCCGTAACCAGAATTGTTTTCATTTTGTCAGTCGCTTTTTGATATAGAGGATCACACGCTTCAGAATGGGGATGTGTTCGTAAACCATTTCCCCCATATCGTAGTAATCTCTGTGGTAAATCACCCGCTCGTTTTTCAATTTAAGTAGTGATACCCCGTCGACGTGAATAGGTGAATTTGCGTTATTAAGGACTAAGTGCATAGTCCATTCCACTATCGCATCATACTCAGACTGTTGTGCAGCAGATTCAGCAAAATGGTGAATCTCGAAACGACATTCTCGGGTGGAATCCAGCAAGTGACCAAAATAGCGTTTAACACTTTCAATTCCTGTATGCGTTGCTATCGGATCTTTAAACACTGTCTCTGGGTGATATATGGTATCCAGATCGTCAATGTCGACGTTCGCAAGGTCAGCATAGAATTGAGTGAAGCGTGTTTGAAATGACATGACTTAATCACTTGAAATGTTTGCCTTTAATACATGCTTTAAACAGTAGCAGATCACTTTTTTTATCGCATACGAATTCTTTCTGCAATTGTGTGATATTTTAAGGCAAAAGCAGATCCAAACCGTTCAATAGTTCGTAAAAGCGGCAACAAACTAACGTTTCTAAGGCCTATGCAATACCACAATATACCCTTGTTCCCGTTATCTGCGCATCTGTTGCCTGGTGGACACATGGCATTGCGAATTTTTGAGCCTCGCTATGTTCGCATGGTAAAAGAAGCCTGCGCGAATAACGGCTTTTTCGTACTATGCATGCTCAACTCCCGGGGTGATCAGGCATCGAATAATCACATTTTTCCCATCGGTACATTGTGCAAGATCGTTGACTTCGATTTACTGGACGATGGGTTGCTTGGCATTAAAGTAGAAGGCTTGTGTTGTGTGAGTGTCCAAAGCGTGCAGACGCAGGCCGATGGTCTTCGTATTGGCGAATGTGCAGAGATTAACGACTGGCGATGCGCAATTGATGAAGAAAAAATAACACCGCTTCGCAACAAGCTTGAATTGATTTACGATAGATATCCGGAAATAGCCCGGCTGTATCCAGAACTAAAGTTTAGCGATCCCATCTGGGTTATTTACCGCTGGTTGGAATTACTGCCCGTTGACGCTGCGAATAAACAGGCGTTTTTAGGCGAGAAAAATTGCGATAAAGTGCTAAATTATATTTGTGAGCTGGTTCAATAAAATTATGTGATCTTTTTATTGCACCTGTCAGTAAAAATACCATAGTCGTAATTTGCTGACAGGAACATATATGCTTGTTGGAATTCCATTGGAACATGAAAATAGTGCGATAGAGCCAAAAGAGTGTGCGGTAGAAATGTCGCAGTATCTCATTAAGGTTGCCGAGACGCGATGCAAGGCTTCTTTTTCCCGTGTTTTTGGGTATTTCGCCCCGCGCCTGCGTTCGTATGCACTCCGACAGTTAGGCAATGAAGCGCTGGCAATGGAGTTAGTGCAGGACACAATGTCCAATGTGTGGCAAAAAGCGCATTTATTTGATTCTGAAAAAGGGTCGCCTTCAACCTGGATTTTTACCATCGCCAGAAACATTCGTTTCGATATGCTACGGAAACTGCAGAGCCGAAAAGAAGACATTTGCGCTGATGATTTGTGGCCTGTTTTGTGCGAGCAAACACCCGATCAAAATGAAACCAGTCTGGATGAGCAGGTTACACTGGACCAGATAGAACTTTTATTTAACGAGCTGCCGGAAAAGCAAAAAGTGGTGATTCAGGCAATTTACATCGATGGCAAATCGCAGCAGGAAATTGCTGACGAGCTGGACATTCCGTTGGGTACAGTTAAATCACGCACCCGATTGGCATTGCAACGATTGAAAGGTATGTTGAGCGAATATGATTAAGTTTCATCCAACCCCCGAACATTTACAGCAGTTTGTTAAGGGAACCTTGTCTCCGGTCGAGTCGCTCATGATATCTGCCCACTGTGATATGTGCGCTCGCTGTCAAAGCCGGGTCGAGATGATGACTGCAGATTATGCCAACACTGAAATAGAACAAGCAGTGCAAAGCTATGACCCAGACTTCGATGCAATGCTGGCAAGTATCACACAGCAGCCCGCAGCAGAACGTGCATCGCAAATTGAGGCGCGCAGGAATTCAACGGCTATTGAACTCGACGGTAAAACTTTTGAATTGCCCAAAACACTGCATCGCTTGGTAAAGAAGAAGGGCAACTGGTCTTCTTTAGTGGGTAAATTGTGGCAAGCACCTGTAGATCTTGGTATCGACGGTGTAGCTAACTTTATCTATATCGAAAAGGGCGGCACGGTACCCGAACATACTCATAGAGGCTCTGAGATGACGTTAGTGATTAACGGCGAATTTTCAGATGGTTTAAACGATTATGATTCTGGCGACTTAATATACATGACAGGCGATCATACCCATGCGCCTCGATCTGACGCACCAGAGGGGTGTTTGGTGTTCAGTATTGTCGACCAGCCACTGCATTTTACCTCGGGTCTGGCGCGGTTGTTGAACCCGTTCAGCCATCTTTTTTTCCGGTAAACCAGTGTATAACGCACTGGTTTGCTGCTGTATTTAAGCCTTCCTCTTAAAAACACGCCCTAGCACATTAAGTAATCAAGTTTGCGAATTTCTGCTATGCTAACAACCTGCTTGTAGTGGGTTTGTTGGCATGGTTAGCCACTTTTTATTTCAAGTTATACTCTTTTGCGCATTCCCTACAGTGTTATCACTGGAGAAGAATCCGCATATTCGTCGCGTTTCGCTGTATATATATGTCAGCCTGGTCTTGTTAATGGGCGGGTTTCTTGGCGCTGTTTTTTCAATAGAACTCTTCAATAGCATAAAGTTATCTGGCGGCACCATTGCGTATGGTGGCTTTATGATGGCATGTGTGCTCCTGACTTTTTTAGAGCGCGATGTGTTTATTTTGCAGAATATTATGCGACTGGTATTCACCGTTGGTATTTTTAAAGTGCTGTTGTTTGCCATTGTGGTGAAAACCCTTCAGGCCGATCGGGTGATCAATGCGTTAGATGTACCTGATACCTTGTTCGAATTGTCGATTCCGTTAATTATTTTGGGTGCAGTGCTTATCATCATTGAGCTCTATCTGCTGATTTTTATGTTTGACCGTTTCAAACATAAAATTAAAGGGCACGCAATGTTGAGCCTGGCATACAGCTTGAGCTTTATATTGGTCATTATAGCTGATGGTATTCTGTTTCCTCTGTTGGCGTTTGGTGTACAAAGCGAAACCTTTGAACTCATTATTGGCAATTTCAGTGGCAAGGTACTCATAGGCTGCACCTATGGGCTGTTCTTATTTACATTTTTACTGCTTAGCCGCCAACGCATGGAAAGAGTGGTGCAAGAGCCTTTATTAGACTGGAACCTCTTGCTTACGAGCGGTAAAGACATTGTTGAAAAAATGGACCGGCGCGAACAGCAATTGAGACAGGCAAAAACCGTGTTCGAAACCAGTCGTGAAGGTATTGCCATTTTGAATATGGATTTTGCTGTTGTGGACGCTAATTGTGCGCTTGTTAATATGGTTAATCCTGTGTCTGCTGACCAGGGCGTACTGCGTAATGAGAAGTTACTGGAACGATTTTTATCGCCGGAAACAGGAAAAATTGCGCAACAAACTCTGCAATCTGGTGAGAGTTGGAGTGGAGAGATTCACTGGTCTTCACCAGAGATGCGGCGTTATGGCATGCTCAATCTGGTGCCAGTAATCGATAGAATTGGCGGTATATCCCATTTTACGCTTTCGCTGACTGAGATCTCTGAACTGGTGCATGCCCGGGAAGAATTACGCTTTCTGGCGAATCATGATGTGTTAACAGCGCTGCCGAATCGGCGTCAGTTACACAATGTGCTGGCAAAAGATCTGCAGCCGTTCAGTGGCGGGATATGCAAAGCGTTACTCATTGTTGATTTAGATAACTTTAAACAAATCAATGACAGTTTTGGCCATGTTGCTGGTGATGAATTACTACTGGATTTTACGCACAGACTATCATTCTGCTTACTGGGTAAAGGCCGTTTGTTTCGCATAGGTGGCGATGAGTTTGCCATCTGGACCCATTCCTTGTCGTCAGTGGAACATGCTCAGGAACTGGCAGAGGCCGTACGTCGCGAGGCAAGTAAACCTTTCAGATTAGACGAGCAAAACCTGGTGCCCCTTAATTGTTGTATTGGCATCAGTGTATATCCTCAGCATGCGAAGGATGTTAAGACGATATATCAACAAGCTGACACGGCGCTCTATTGGGCTAAAGGGCTCGGCAAGGGCAATATCAAACTTTACAAGCAAGGCATGACAGACTCACGGCGCCAATCCCTGCAACTTGAAACTGCGCTACGTGAGGCGTTAACCGAGAATGAAATTGAAGTGTATTGGCAGCCACAAATTTCGTTGCATGCTAACCATATTACCGGCGCAGAAGTGTTAGCCCGATGGCAGAGCAAAGCACTGGGATGGATAACGCCGGATATCTTTATCCCGGTAGCTGAAAGTGCTGGCTTAATGAGTGCCCTTACCCGGGTGGTATTTGCAAAGGCCTGTGAAGCGCTTATTCAGATGCCAGCTGCGCTGAGAGATAAACTCATTATTGCAGTCAATCTATCGGCCAGGGATATGTCAGATTCATTGCTTCTTAGTGATCTTTTGAATCTATTAACTGCTCACGGGCTGGTTGCCACACAATTTGAGCTGGAGTTAACAGAGAATGCATTGTTGGATATGGATACGCAATCGCTAACTAGTTTTAAACAGGCGGGTTTTTCGTTGGCCTTGGATGACTTTGGTACGGGGTATTCTTCATTGGCCTATCTAAACACGTTGCCCTTTGATGTATTGAAAATTGATAAAAGTTTTATCGCTCAAATCCCCAAGGAATCATCAAGTTGCGCACTCACGCGAAGTATTATTCAAATGGGCAGGGAACCGGGACGTGAAATTGTAGCCGAGGGGGATGAAACAACAGAACAGGCCGCGTTTCTGGCTGCTGAGCAATGCCAGAAGGTACAGGGATATTTGTACAGCAAGCCTTTGCCAGTGGGAGATTTCATTGAATTTTGCGGGTCATATCCTGTGCGCGATTAAGCGCCTGACTCAATTGCATTGCGTTCTATGCTTTGTTTTTGAAAGCAAACTGTTCTGATAGCAGAAGCAAAAACGCCCTGGCGAGA
>NZ_JBLBUE010000184.1:0-6478 GCF_047290655.1 Alteromonas sp. AMM-1
ACATTACCTTTTTTTACTTTACCGCGAGGAATTGCTTCCTTAACATTAACTTTGATGATGTTTCCGATGCTTTCATAACGGCGATGCGAGCCACCAAGAACCTTAATACACTGAACCCTGCGAGCGCCGCTGTTGTCGGCAACATCCAGGTTAGTTTGCATTTGGATCATGTTAGTGCTCCGCTATTTAATATGACTCTCTCGAGTCGCCTACTGTGCTAAAAACAACCATTTCGGGCTATTTTTAAACCATACCCCGCTAAAAAGGGCGCGAAATAATAACAGAAAAGATTCACAGAAGGTAGTTGGAATTTGAATTATTTTTGACTAATTCGAGAAAAACTCAGTGCACACAGCCATTGCGCTGTGTTTGAATGTTTACACTACTTGCTAAGCCTTTGTCTGGCCAGAATTTCACTGTTGTAAGTAATGTTGGGGTTGGGTTGCAATATATCAACAACAGCGCGCATTTTAGCGCATTTCTTTTTTAAGAAACAATAAAAATCGCCGGTTTTACCCGGCGATGTTTGATGATTGCTACTTATCGTAGTTCAGATTAGTCTACAACCACGATTTCATAGCCTGATGCATTGTCTGACGGCTCAACCGTAATGATGTAGTTGGTATCCTCATCAAACGCATGCAGTGGCAAGCGGTACAACAAATACTGCTCTTCGTTGCTGTCTTCGTGTACGGCAATGATTTCATAGTAATCAGCAGGCACAACATCACTGTCGGTTTCAGTAAACTCTACGTTTTGCACGCTGTACTCGGCCGTATCGATGGTTTCATCGTGACGAACCAGATAAAAATCCACATCGTCGTAATCTTCTACCAGGTTCACGAAATTAATGGTTTTGTCGTATGCCTGTGATAGCGAGCTCTCAACAAAGCTTAGCGAAGCCAATGCCCCAGACTTTTCGTAGATAACAATGGCTTTACTCTCACTTTGGTTAAGTGTGATCAGCTTGTTGTTAAACGCTGTCAGACTGGTATCGCCAATTGAAGCTGAAATGCGGTAATCGCCATAGTTAATTTCAGTAAAGTCACTCACTTCACCCGCGGCCAGCGTTAACGTAATGGCTTCCCCTTCGTCGTCACCGGTAAAGGTAACGGTAATGGGTGAGTCGCTGTTTAAGCTATTGTAAATCCGGTACTGCGACAAGGCGTCTACGTCGGTCACTTCAGATACCGTTGAAGAGTTTAACAACACATCCATAGCCATACCGTTTTGAATAGCACCCGAAATATCGCGCATAACCAATACATATTCAGTGTTGTAGGCAAAGTTGATTGTTGGGGTTTCAAACACAACGTCAGTTTCACCCGCATTAGTCAGATAAATTGTGTATTCGTCTTCGTTGAAATCATCGCTGTCAGAATCGCCGTCCCAATAGGTGTATTCGGTTAATTCACCCGCAGTAATCGTTCCCAGGTAATTTGACGCTTCAAACGGGTCGCCAGCATCACTCATGTATAAGTCGAACGTTTGGGTGTCGTCCAGTAATACTGACGTGGCCATTAAACGAAAGTGCTCGTCCAGCGATTCACGCTTGAACTGGTAAGATTCAAACGTGGGTGCATCAAAGTCTCCGCGCATGATCACAACCGTTTTGTACGATTTCTTCATTTGCACGGTGAGTTCGTCAATTACCACTTCCTGATCATCAGAATCAAGGCGATAAAATTCCAGCTCCAGTTCACCTGAATCCAGCGCAATCAGCGAGCTGCTGTCACCAAACTGGGCCGCGCCCAGGTCGTCGCCATCCAGTTCGCGAACGTACACGGTTGCGCCATTTGGAGAGCCATTGTAAAAATGTAAATAAGCATAGGTGTAGTCGCTGTTGCTGTCGCTACCTGAGCCACCACAGGCGGTGAGAACACTCACCAGAAATAGCGCACTGGCAGCGCGAAACAGGGTCTTGACTAACGGGATGTGCATAAATGTAAATGTCCTTGCAAAAAACGGAATTAACGCATAGGCGCGTATGGTACACGTGTAAAGACGTTACCGGAGCCGGGTGGTTCGACTCTTTACACAACCTTTGCAATCGCTGACATTTACTGACCGTTACTTCACATTTCCCGCTGTGAAATACATAAAAATAGACAAAAAAGGCGGCACTGAGGCCGCCAACTATTGGGAAACGTTGCGTTGTTAGTTAATGTAATGGCTACATTAAAACACCAGGCGCGTACCTACTGTGAAGTTTCTGCCCGGCAATGGAGCCATGTCTTTAATAAATGAGGTGTGCACCCGGGCTTCTTCATCAAGCAAGTTGTTTGCTCGTGCATACACAGACCACTCAAGATCCCCGGGCATCGTGTATTCCACAGACGCATCTACCAGAGTGTAGCTATCGGTTGTTGTTTCATAAGAAGCAACCTTGTCCTGTTCGTTATACCAGGTAACCGACACATCGGCATTCACGCTATCATCCTGATAACTCAGCGTTGAGCCCAGTCTTAGTGGCGGAATACGAGGTAAGTCCTCGCTGTCTATTTTAGCCCTTATGTAATCACCGAACAGACTCACACGAAGGGTATTGGATAAATCAATAAAGCCTTCGGCTTCCAGGCCATACAACCTGGCATCGGCCTGACGGAAGTAGTACACAGGTAAGCCTTCTTCTTCATGCCCGGCCTCTTCTTCCACACCTTCTTCTTCGTGCTCACTCAATGCGATCAATCCGGTTGCACTTTGATAGATATAGTCGCTTGCGTCGTTGTAGAAGAATGATAGCGAGTAACCGCCGATACCAGAGAATTTGCGGAAAGTAACATCTAAATTAGTACTCACTTCCTCTTTAACTGGCTTTAACGTATCGCTGACTTCGCCGTCCTCGTCCATGTCGTATACCAGACCCATTTCAAAGGTTTGCGTAGCTAAATGCTGTCCGGCTGAGAATAATTCCTGCTGACTGGGCGCGCGCTCGTTGCGCGATAATGTTACGGCCACAGAATAACCCGGCGTATATTCCCAGTTAACGCCTGCAGACAATGAACTGCTTACAAATCGGTAGTCATCGAATGAAAACGTATGAGCGTGCTCTTCACCATGTGCGTCTTCATGTTCTTCATCGTGATCAAGTGCTTCAGCTTCCAGTTCAAAATCCATATCCTGGGCACCGTACTCCGTTGTTTCCAAACGCCCGCCAAATTCAAACAGGGCAGAACCGACTTTCTTTTGCTCAATCAGGAAAATCGCCGCAGTTTGGGTTTCTGTTGGCGGCGTGAATGCTTCGTCGCCATCTGCGATATAGTCGCTGTTGTGATACTGAACCCCAACAACGCCATGCCAGTCAGCAATGTCCTTATGGTGTGCGGTTAAACGCATATCGCTGCCTTTATTGCTGAAACGGGTACCAATGTCGTCGCCTTCCAGCTCAACGTGTTCATAATCAGTATAGGCTGCAGCAAACTTGATTGTGCTTAGTCCGGCAATCGGTGAATACCATTCTCCGGCAGCCTGATAGCGTGTCATATCGACATCCAGACGAGTGCCTT
This sequence comes from Alteromonas sp. AMM-1, assembly GCF_047290655.1. NCBI lineage: Bacteria > Pseudomonadati > Pseudomonadota > Gammaproteobacteria > Alteromonadales > Alteromonadaceae > Alteromonas > Alteromonas sp. AMM-1. The sequence goes on from NZ_JBLBUE010000184.1 coordinate 3,507, forward strand.
CTTCTTCGTGTTCTTCTTCGAGGCCTTCCTCTTCGCCTTCTTCATGGTGGCCATGATGGCCGGGCACGCCATACAGGTTATCGAGTTTTTCTACCGCAAAACCAAAATACCCTTCTTCGTCTACCAGTGATAACCCAGCGGTAATACTGGTTGTGTCCATTTGGCTATTTTCAAGCACCCCTGCCTCTTCGTCACCGTCAGGCTCAGCAGAAGCAAATCCCGGAATATCAGCATTACCGGTTTTACGGCTGAAGCCATCTACGTGAAAGGCAAAATTATTCTGACCACCATTAAGGTTGAAACGCCCATACTTTCCATCATTTACGGTAGCGTAGTTTGCTTCTACCTCACCGGATAATTCTGCTGGCACTTCGTTTGGAATACGCTGATCTACCACGTTAACTACACCACCAATAGCCCCACTGCCATATTGTAGCGTTGCCGGTCCGCGCAGAATCTCAACCTGGGTAGCACTGCTGCTGTTTGCAGCCACATTGTGGTCGGGGCCGATACGTGAAACGTCTGATACATCCAGACTGTTTTGTACAATTTTAACGCGCGGGCCGTCATTCCCCCTGATCACCGGGCTGCTGGAGACCGGGCCAAAATAGGTACTGTGAACACCCGGGGTTTTCTTTAATGTTTCACCCAATGTTTCGGCCTGGAGCCTGCGAAGTTCATCCTGACCGATAACAGACACCGGTGTAACCGATTCCAGTACTGATGACCCCAACACACTGGCAGTTACCACAATGTTTTCAACCGAGACGGGAACCAGTGTGAAATCCACTATCTGATCGCTGCTCACATTGCCAAGGTCGTTGTCGCCGTGTACATAGTCAGAGGAATACACATGCAAATGAATATGCTCAATTTTAACGTTATCGAACAGGTAGTGGCCAAGTTCGTTGGTATAAGTTATCCGCTTCGAGCCTTCAATTCGCACTTCTGCGCCTTGCACGGGTTCTCCCTGCGCGTTGTTTACCGTGCCTTTAATCACCGTGGCCATGGCAGGCGACGATCCAAGTGCTGCCATTACGGCTAAACCGATAAGTGTTTTATTCTTCATTGACTGCTCTGTTACTGAATAATGTGAAAACCGCGCTTCATCACGAAACGTTATAATATAACATTACTCAATTTAACGGGGAGTCGTCAACTGTCATTCAACGGTATTTTATTACTGATTGTCGTTACTAAATGAATTTAACCTACCTAGGTATACTGACCTGCGCAGGCAAACTGCTGTTTGAACGGGATTATATGTGGGGAGTACTAGGCGCGATTAACCGGAAAGGCGATAACATCTTCAATGTGCTCGGCACCGAGTTTCAGCATGAGTATTCGGTCTACGCCTAACGCCACGCCGGAACAGGCGGGTAAACCAGCATCCAGTGCAGCTAAAAAATGCTCATCAATGGGCTTTTCCGGCAAACGGAAAGTTGCTCTCAACCGGTTGTCGTGTTCGAAACGGCGGCGCTGCTCAGGTGCGCTTTGCAGTTCATGAAAGCCGTTAGCCAGCTCGGCCCCCTTAAAGTACACTTCGAACCGGTCGGCGGTTCTGGGATCCTGTTTATTTAACTGTGCCAACGACGCCTGGGACGCGGGATAGCCATAAATAAAACAAGGTACCTGCTGGCCAATATTAGGTTCGATTTCGTAGCTGAACAGCAATTGCAACATACCGTCGTGATCAATGGGATAATCGTCACTCAAATCAATGTTGCACCGGTTAAACACTGTGGCAACTTCGGCGGTGGTTGCCGTAAGTGGATCCAGCGCCAGATGCTTTAGAAACGCTTGCTGGTAACTCAACATTTCAGTTTCTGGTACATCCAGAACAAGCTGCAGTAACTCGCTGACTTCCTGCATAAGCTGATGGTGGTCAAATCCAATCCGATACCATTCCAGCATGGTAAATTCAGGGTTATGCCAACGCCCGTGGCCTTCGTGACGATAGGCCTTACCCAACTGATATACGCAGGTTTTATAGGTAGCCAACAACCGCTTTAATGCAAATTCAGGCGAGGTTTGCAGATACAGCGTTTCGGTTTTACCCGTACTGCTGTAATTGAATTCGCAACTAAACGCATCAAGATGAACGTCGGTTACTGTGCCATGGGATAACGTTGGCGTATCCACTTCAAGTACATTGCGGCTGGCAAAGAACTGACGGATCTGTTGATACAACTGCGCCCTTGCCTGGAGGGCTTGTAACGATGCGGTGGGTTGCCAGAGAGGCTTAGACATGCAGAATGCTCAATAAGCATGTGCAGGCCACTGGCCTGCACCAAATCAGAATTACTTTTGTGCGCGAGACACGTATTCACCCGAACGCGTATCAACTTTGATCACTTCGCCGGTTTGAACAAACAAGGGTACACGTACTACTGCACCGGTAGACAGCGTAGCAGGTTTACCACCCGTACCTGCGGTATCGCCTTTCAGACCGGGGTCGGTTTCAGTAATTTCCAGTTCTACAAAGTTAGGTGGCGTAACTGTGATTGGTGTGCCATTCCACAACGTAATGGTGCACATATCATTTTCTACCAGCCACTTTACGTTATCGCCTACGGCTTTTTTATCTGCAGCTATTTGTTCGAATGTATCATTATTCATAAAGTGATAGAATTCGCCGTCGGTGTACAGGTAGGCTAAATCCGTATCCAATACGTCTGCGCCTTCAACTGACTCACCTGAGCGGAAGGTTTTTTCCAACACTTTGCCTGAAATCAGTTTGCGAATTTTAACCCGGTTAAACGCCTGACCTTTAACTGGTTTAACGTATTCGTTTTCTAAGATGTTGCAAGGTTCGCCGTCGAGCATAATTTTAAGGCCCGATTTGAACTCGTTAGTGCTGAAAAAAGCCATAATTCCTCAATAACTCTTGTAGGTTTTAGATTTAGTGGCGCAAATAATACAAAAAAATAGCATATCTGTGGAGAAAAACTGGCAAAAAGAATTGGCCATGA
>NZ_JBLBUE010000185.1:0-6470 GCF_047290655.1 Alteromonas sp. AMM-1
CAGGTTGAAAACGTGCAGCGCATTCCACAATTTCAGTCTTTTTGTGAAGAGATGGGTATTCGCCCTACGTATTTTGTCGATTACGCTGTAGCAGCTAATCCCAATGCGGTAAAAGCCATTAATCAGGCGCGTCAGAATAATCACTGCGAAATTGGTGCCCATCTGCATCCCTGGTGTAACCCGCCCTATTTTGGCCAAACCAATGAAGCAGAATCCCACGTGGTGAATTTGCCATTAGCGCACATTGAAGCCAAGCTGGACGAATTAATGCGGGTTCTCACAGAACAGTTTAATACGCAGCCCAAATCTTTTCGCACTGGCCGCTGGGGGATCGACAGTAAAGTGCTTACTCTGTTGGCTGAACGAGGCTTCCGCGTCGACTCCAGCGTATATCCGTTTTACCGAAATGAGTATTTCTCCTGTGAAGGCTCGCCTCTGGTACCTTACTGGCCTGATTTTAATGATCCTTTATCACCAGGCCACCAGCGCCAGATTATGGAAATTCCGGTTACGGCCGGATTTAACCGTCGGGACTACGGTTTTAGTGAAAAACTACACCGACTCGGAGAAACCGCGCCATTAAAATTACTCCATACCATTGGATTATTGTGGCATTCCCGACTGTTAAGAAAAATCTATCTGAGCCCGGAATTAAACGATGAGCAAAATCTTTGCATGCTGGTAGATACAGCCATAAAGCGCCATCACCGGGTAATCCATATGTACTTACACAGTTCCAGTCTGATTGACGGCGCCACTGGATTTTTTGAAGAAACCAACTCATTGCAGATTATTTGCCAGCGTATCCGCGCGACCGTGGAACATTTGCAGCGCCTCACTCCCGTAGAATTTTGTACCATTACCGAAGCGTGCGAGATACTCAATGCCCGCAGTACACAACAAGCAGTATTAACATGAAGATAAGACCCGCCACGCCACATGATAAAAATCGTTGGGATGCGTACGTTGAAACCCATCCACTGGCCACCCCTTATCACCGATTTGCCTGGGGCCAGGCGTGCGAGCAAGCTTATCAACAGCCTATGCAATATCTGATAGCAGAGGACGAGCAACAGCACTGTTGCGGCGTACTACCCACCATTCAATTTAAGCGTCCGTTGTCTGCGGCAAAAACCATTGCATTACCCTATTGCGACACCGGTTATGTTCTTGCCGACGACGAGGCAGTGCAAACTGCCCTGCTGCGTCAGTTGGGTGCAGGTGCCGACTACCGTGATGTGCTTCACCAACCCGCCGATCCTGACACATTGCAATCCGGCCAAAAAGTGGTGCTTAGACTCCCTTTGCCAGACAACAGTGACGCACTGATGAGCGGTTTTAAATCGAAGTTGCGCAGCCAGATTCGCAAGGCTGAAAAAAACGGTTTACACACGGCGTTGAGTGACAATACCCAGCCACATCTCTCGCTGCTTCCTCACTTTTACGACGTGTACAAGCAAAACATGCGATTACTGGCGTCACCGGCGCATGCGTATTGCTGGTTTGAGGCCATCGTCAGCGAGTATGCAGACAATGCAAGAGTGTGTGTGGTTTATCAGGGTGATACGCCTATCGGTGCCGGCATAGTGTTAATCAATGGTACTGTTGCTGCCATTCCTTGGGCATCAACCTTGCCTGAATATAACCGCCTTGCGCCTAATATGTTGTTATATTGGTCATTACTGGCGAACGTAACTGATGCTGGTATGCAAACCTTTGATTTTGGTCGCTCATCATTTGGTGAAGGTACATTTAAATTTAAGACCCAATGGGGCGCATTGCCTTACTCTTTGAACTGGCATGATGGTTCATCAGGCAACCAGCCACAGGCTGTGGAAACCGGTCCATCAGGTACTATCAGACAACTGGCAGAAACCCTATGGCCCAAACTGCCATTAGGGTTCACTGTAGCCATTGGCTCAGCTATTCGGCGTTACATTAGTTTATAAATCGGGAGAGCCTTATGTGCGGCATTGCAGGATTTAGTCGTTTTCAATTCGAAGCCGGGGATGAGTCACTTCTGACCAGCATGGGCCAGGCCATACTGCACCGAGGCCCCGATGCTGGCGGTACCTACATAGATGATCATGTTGGATTGTGTCACCGCCGTCTGAGTATTCTGGATTTGTCTGCTGCAGGCAACCAACCGATGTTCAGTAAAGATCAGCGCTACGTTATTGTCTTCAATGGTGAAGTTTACAATTTCCTGGAGCTGCGTGCCGCGCTTGAAGCGGAAGGTCACGTATTTTCAACCCATACCGATACCGAAGTCATTATTGCTCTGTATGCCAAAATGGGCGTGGAATGCCTTGCTGAACTCAACGGTATGTTTACCTTTGCTATCTGGGATAAGCAAGAGCAAACGCTGTTTATTGCCAGGGACCGAATGGGTAAAAAGCCGCTATATTACACCTTTGAACACGGCAAGCTGGCTTTTGCATCGGAAATCAAAGCCCTGTTGCCTGTGCCATTTGTAGAGCGCGAGATTCGAGATGACGCGGTATACGACTTTTTTGCGTATCAGTATATCCCGGATCCCAAAACCATATTCAAAGGTGTGCACAAGTGTCCACCTGCTCACTACATGTTTTACAAGAACGGAGAGTTGACTTGTCAGCAATACTGGGATGTTGATTTCAGTAAGATAAGTCAGGCCAGTGAAGAGGAACTCACCAATCAACTTCGGGAATTAACCGCCCATTGCACACGCCAGCGCATGATTGCAGATGTGCCGTTAGGTGCCTTTTTAAGCGGTGGAGTGGACTCCAGCGGCGTGGTCGCCATGATGGCACAACAGTCTGAAAATCCGGTAAAAACGTGTTCTATCGGATTCGACGAAAAGCGTTTTAATGAAACCGAATTTGCCAAAATTGTCGCTGACCAGTACCACACCGAGCACCACGAATTCATTGTGCACGATAACGTAAGTGATAATCTTGAACACATTGTCAGCTTTTTTGACGAGCCCTTTGCCGATCCTTCATTGGTACCCACTTATTTTGTGTCGAAGCTAGCACGTCAGGAAGTCACGGTAGCGATTGCCGGTGATGGTGGTGATGAAGTATTTGCAGGCTACGAAAAATACAGCATTGACGCTATTGAAAATGATTTGCGCAACAAGGTTCCAACATGGATAAGAAAAACCATTTTGCCTAAAGTGGCCAATTTAGTGGCGGGCTCGGGTATTTCCGTGCTGAAAAAAGTGAAGTCGTTGTGCGATAGCTTGTCGTGTGATCCAGCAATGGGTTTTTATATCACTAACTCACAAATCGACGACCGTCAGTGGCAACAGCTCGTGAAGCCCGATTTTGCCGCCAAACTAGGCGCTTATCATCCCAGTAAAATTACCCTGGACGCTTATGAAAAAGCCAATGGTCCCGACCATTTGTCGCGTATTTTGTATACCGACATGAAAACCTATTTACCAGGTGGCATTCTGGTAAAAGTGGATCGCATGAGCATGGCACACTCACTTGAAGTGCGCGCGCCTATATTGGATCGCGACGTGATTGAGTTTGCAGCCACCGTACCGTCTGCTTTCAAATTCAAAAACGGCGAGAAAAAACACATTTTAAAAGAAGCATTTAAACCGCTGCTACCAAACGACATTCTGTACCGCAAAAAAATGGGCTTCTCAGTACCACTCGACCAATGGCTACGGGACGAAATTAAAGCCATCGCAGAAAAATATTTGTTTGCTGAACAAGCAGGCTTGCTCAACTATTTTAATGCCAGTGCCATCAAACAGTTATGGAACCAGCATCAATCGGGTTCTCACCAGCACGGCACGGTTTTGTGGAGCTTGCTGATGTTTGAAATGTGGTATCAGCGTTATATGAATAACACCGGAAAAGCCGCGTGAGTAAAGCCTTCAACGTAATGCATATTACCTATGATATGCGCATAGGTGGCACGGAGATGGTGATCAGAAACCTGATCGAGGGATTTAACCACCCGCATGTTCGCATGTCTGTGTTTTGTATCGAGGAACCATTGGGCCCTTGGGGGCAGGATTTAGCGAGTAAAGGCATACCTATTACCACGGTAGCAAGACAACCCGGCTTCGATCGCTCGCTCATAAAGGCAATTCGGCATCATATAAAGCAAAACAATATCGATATTATCCATTGCCACCAATACACCCCCTGGGTTTACGGTGTATTAGCGGCAGCCGGACTCAATACCCGGGTGGTATTTACCGAACACGGCCGTTTCTACCCCGATTTTGGCACATGGAAACGCAAACTAATCAATCCGGTTCTGGCTTGGTTTACCGATGCCAGTACGGCCATTTCAGCAGCTACAAAGCAGGCACTCATCACTCATGAACATCTTTCTGCCAGTAAGATTGAAGTGATTTATAACGGTATCCAACCGGTTAGCCCGGTCACCGTTGATGAACAAGCCGCGCTAAAATCAGAACTGGGCATAACAAAAGATCAAACTGTATTTGGCACCATTGCCCGATTTGATCCGATAAAAAATCACCTCATGATGTTGCGTGCGTTCAAGGATGTACTCAATGCGGGGGTAAATGCGGTGTTGGTGATAGTTGGCGATGGTGAAATGCGCGACGCTATTACAGCATTAATTGATGAATTAGACATTGGCAATCAGGTGATCTTAACGGGTTATCAACCCCAACCTGCCAGATACCTGTCTATTATGGATATATTCCTGTTGTCGTCTTTTAGCGAAGGGACATCAATGACACTGCTTGAAGCCATGTCACTGGGCAAGCCTTGCGTGGTAACTGATGCCGGCGGCAATGGTGAAGTGATTGCTCACCGTCAAAACGGGCTGGTAACCGAGAACGACAACCAGGCGGAGTTTGCCAGTGCGATGCTGGAACTGGTAAATGACTCATCGCTTTATCAGGCTTACCATCAACAAAGCCTGGCCCGGTTTAATAGCCTGTTTACGGTAGACGCCATGTGCGATTCTTTTCAGACGATTTATACTCGGGTAATGCAGTAAATCCCCCGGTTACCCGCAGGTACAAAGTGAGAATGATCTATGACAGCAACCGTTCAGCAACCTGTTAAAAAGCGGTTTTGGCACAAACGCCGTATTATTAAATACAGTGTTGTTTCACTGTTGCTGATCCTGATTTTTTCGTTGTCACCGCTGGTACTCCCCACACATGACTTAAGCCCATCACAAGCGGCTCAAGCTCGTGCGGGCGCAGCCAGAATTATCAAGCCGCTGATGTCGGCCAATGAAACCGCCACAATCACCGTCACCAATGAGCAGCTAACAGCCATTTCTGATACGGTAAGCTACACGGTACCAGCCGTGCAACTTCGTCTGAACAGCAGTGCCATGGGCATATTAATGGCCACGAGTATCACCACCATTCCTGGTACCGTATACCTGAACGCCCAATGCATGTTAATGCCCAATATGGATGGAAAACTGGAATTTACGCAGTGCCGTTTAGGCAGTTTGCCGTTGCCAGGTGTAATGGTTGAATATTTCTTTAAAGGCGTTGCCCGGGTCTTTTTTGGAGAAGAAGCATTACAAACGCTGAATAATATTCAGTCTAACGCACAGTTAGGCAACGACCGGCTGGTAATTAACTTTAATAAGCCTGGTAATTTAAAAGCGTCAGTAGAAGACAGGATCACCGACACCTTTAAAGTGATACAAGAACTTCGCCAAATTGACGGCTCCGATACAGAAACTATCCAGCTATATCTCGATTACATTCAGTCTCACGCAAAACGCGCAGACAACACCGCTGACCTGGTAGGTAAAACGTTTCTGTTTGCTCAGTCGCGCTCGGTAACCGAAGATCCTGTAGACGAAAACAGTGCAGCGTTGTGGGCGCTAACCATGACCCTGGGCGCTCCAGAATTTGCACGTATTGTCGCAATGCCGGTTGATTACAGCCTGATGTTACCGGAGAAATTTGTGCTCAGAAACCGCATGGATTTACGCCTGCACTTTTTCTTTTCGGTTGCACTGCGCCTCGCCAGTGAAAAGCAATTAAGTATCAATATTGGTAAATTAAAAGAGGTAATGGACTCAGCTCAGGGTGGTTCAGGTTATAGCTTCCGCGACTTAACCGCCGATAAATCCGGTGTGGAGTTTGCCGACTTTGCCATATCATCATCCGACAATGCCCGCCGTGTTCAGGCTGTTCTGGCAGGCAGTAAAGATGAAAACCTGTTTATCCCCCTACTGCATGATCTTCCAGAAGGTTTCAGTGAGACGGCCTTTCAGCAAATGTTTGGCAGCGAGAGCGATGAACGCTATCTCGCCATGGAAAACACCATAGACGGCCGGATTGCCGCCTTGCCGCTTTACACCGATAAAGGCACAACAACGAACAGAAGGCCACAAACAGTCGCTTCCAGTGACGCTCCCACTACCAGAGATGATATTGGGTTAAATCAGCAATGGTATGAAGTTGATACCCATATTCATACGCGTTACTCCGACGGAAATTACTCGGTCGCGCAAATAGC
>NZ_JBLBUE010000186.1:0-6403 GCF_047290655.1 Alteromonas sp. AMM-1
AGACCTTTGGCACCATAAATACCCACAAATCGCGTGTAGTCATCAATTTGTTTACGCGACAGGCTGGCACCACCCGGCACGCGAATTACCGCGACGCGGCCTTTGGGATCGTTAGCCGGACCACTGAACACTTTAAAGTCAACTGACGCCAGTAAATCGGCAACATCGGTTAATTCCAGTGGGTTGCGCAAATCAGGTTTGTCGCTTCCGTAACGCTGCATGGCTTCTGCGTAGGTCATACGTGGGAATTCACCCAGGTCAACATTCAGCATTTGCTGGAACAAATCGCGAATTAAGCCTTCAGTGATTTGCATAACGCCGTTTGAATCAAGAAACGTCGTTTCCAAATCGATTTGAGTAAATTCGGGTTGACGATCGGCGCGCAAATCTTCGTCGCGGAAACATTTAACGATTTGGTAATAGCGGTCCATTCCCGACATCATCAGCAACTGTTTGAACAACTGCGGCGACTGCGGCAATGCAAAGAACTCACCTTTGTGTGTGCGGCTTGGCACCAGATAATCCCGGGCACCTTCAGGTGTTGCTTTGGTGAGTATCGGCGTTTCAATATCCAGGAAACCTTCGCCTTCCAGATAACGACGTACTGCGCCAGTTACTTTGGCACGAAATTGCAAGCGCTGGCTCATTAACGGGCGTCGCAAATCCAAATAACGGTAACGTAAACGCTGTTCTTCAGAGTTTTCCTGGTTCCAGTCTAACGGCAGTACCGCAGATTTATTAAAAATCTCCAGTCCTGTACCGATGACTTCTACTTCACCCGTTGCCATTTGCGCATTAACCTGACCTTCAGGACGCGCGCGGACAGTGCCGGTTACTTTAACGCAGAATTCGCTGCGCAGGGTATTAGCAATGGCTTGTACTTCTGGAAGATCGGGGTCGAACATAACCTGCACGATCCCTTCGCGGTCTCGTAAATCGATAAAAATCAGGCCGCCTAAATCGCGACGCTTATTTACCCAGCCACACAATGTGACAGTTTGGCCAATGTAAGATGCAGTAATTTTCCCACAGTAATCTGTGCGCATGGTCTCAGACCCCTAGTTTCTTGAGCGTTCACGCTGTAAGCCACATGCGGATTAAGACATTCCGACCGATGGTGAAGATTGCAGTTGCCCTGCCGGGCTTGCAGCGTTTTTGTTATCATTGAGTTTCGCGAAGCGGCGTATAAAATGGCTTAAAAACAGCCACTCATTGCCGATTAGCGGTAAAGGTCGCATAGTATAAACAAATGCTTGGCAAAGCCCAATGACAAATATTCAAACACCTGAAATATTGCCAACGGTTATGATTGGATTGCCACAATGGCAACACGGTCGTTGGCCAGCTACCTGGTTTGGTCATACGTCGGGTAGCAGCCTGAGCCGCTACGCCAGTCAGCTAAACAGCGTTGAAGGTAACACCACCTTTTATCACCTGCCTGCTGCAGAAACAGTAGCCGGTTGGTACAAAGCCACACCGGCTCACTTTCGGTTTACGTTCAAATTCCACCAAGGTATCAGTCATCAGGGACGTCTGAGTCACAATATTTCAGAGGCAGCTCAGCAATTGTCGCTATTGAGTGCACTTGAACACAAGCTGGGTGTGGTAATGTTGCAGTTACCGGCATCATTCGGGCCGTCTGCATTGCCTGAATTAGACCGCTTTTTGGCAGCCTTACCCAGTGCGTTTCATTACGCCGTTGAGGTACGCCATTTAGCATTTTTCGCGAAGGGAGAAGCTGAGAAAGCACTTAACCGGTGTTTAATAAAATACCGTGCTAACCGGGTGATTATGGATACCCGGGCGCTGTTTAGTGGCAACGCAGATTGTGAATTAACGGCCGAAGTACGCACCCAAAAACCTAAGGTACCGGTAAATGTTATCGCCACTTCCGATCAGCCTGTCATCCGGTTTGTGGGCAATAACAACGATAGCGATAACATGCGTTGTCTCATGCCCTGGATAACAAAGTGCCACGAATGGCGCTTAGCGGGGAAAACCTGCTATCTGTTTTTTCACCGACCGGACAACCAGGACGCCCCCTGGCTGGCCCAGCAGTTTATTCAGCAATACAATGCACGCTTCGCAGCCTATGCATTGCCTGAACTCACATTCAACCCAACACAAACAGAATCGCCGCAATCTTCGTTATTTTAGCTAGCTGATTTCAATACTAAGCCAAAATCAAGTGACTATCAGGATGAACGTCCGCGACGACGCGAGCTTTGTTTTTGATTTTTCAGGCGAACATAAAAATACCCCAATCCTGCAATGATCAGAGTGAGCAAGCACACTATGCCTATCAACATATTGTTGAAAGTCGCTTCACGCCCTACCGATTCTTTTTGCATGGCCAGCGACTGACTAAGTGAGGCAATTTCACGCTGAGAGCTTTGTTGAAGTGACGCAAAATCGTCAGAAATTTGCTCCATGGTAAGCGACAATACGCGATTGCGCTCTTCATCTATCCAGTTTAACAAGGCTTCGTAAGCCTGAGTTGTGCCATTTATATCGTTTTGAGCAACGCTCAGTGCAACCTGATTCAGCAAATGCTGACGAATAGTAAGATAAGCATCATTCTCGCTTTGCAAGGTACTCACTGTTATGCCATTCTGAAGCTGGATGGCAGCCGTTAATTCACCGGTCTCAATCAGATAGGTGATTTTATCCAGTGTAAACAGCGTGCGCGGGGTTAATTGAGGGAATTCTGCCAGCCAATCGTCCAGCTTGATCATCCATCGGGTAACCAAATCCATTTGCTGACGCTGCAGATTAACGTGCAGTAACCAAAAACCCGCATTAAATTGCGCCTGCATATTGTTGGCTTCAACACCGGCTTCCAGCATGCGCATCGCCACCGCTTCAATTTCGTCCCACCGGCTCTCCGCCGCCATAACTGACAGCATATTGTCGGTCAGCGTGAACGGCATATTGCCTGACTGGGATTGCAAAAAATCGACCAGTTGCTTCGACTTTGCTAACGCTTTACTGTACCACTGCATATCCATTAGCAATGCTATTTGTATTTCAATGACGTCGCGCCAGTTCTGGTAGTTAGCCAATTGCCAAAACGCCTGCTGTGCCTGATCCAGAAAATCAAGTGCCGACATTACGTTACCGGTTTTGCTGTCGGCAAGGCCAACATCATATAAAACAGACGCTTTATCACTGTCAGACAGGCGGCGCGACAGTAATGCCATTAATTGTTGTTTGGTGGAAAGGGTATCACCCGGTGAAATTTCGGCCTGGTACGCCAATAATGCACGCAAAGCAAATCCCTGAGAACGGTAATCCTGTTGACGGGTAGCGACTTGCACAACCGACTGCGCAAAGGCTTTCACCGGCTCGTACTCGCCCTGTTTAGACGCTAACAACAGCTTATAGGCCAACACCGCATTTTCGGCAGCGTCAGCACGCAACGCATTTGCATTGGCAATCAGGGTATCCAGCTTGTTTATTTGCAAATCGTAGGCAGCAGTTTTATCGCGAATAATATCGTTTAACCGGCTAAGTATTTGCCCCTCGTTTACTGCTTGCGCTGTCGCCCAAAATGGCAACAAAAAACACACTATTGAGATAAAACTTACCAGGCGAGAGATAGTTGTTAGGCGTGCATCCATGTTTATATCGCGAAATTTCTTAACATATCGGCACACTATCCCACGCCTGACGTAGTTTGCCAACAGTTTCTGGTATTTCGTCTGATATCATGTAATGGCCCGACCAGCCAGTGCCAGACCATTGATCCTTAAGGAAGAAAGATTATACCAATTCGCATAGAAGCCTTAGCGGAAATCTCCGGCATCCAGTTCGTGCTTTTTCATTAGTTTGTGCATGTCGGTACGATTTCGACCTGCCAGCTCCGCTGCACGAGTTACGTTACCATCGGTCATTTTCAGCAGTTTAAACAGATATTTTTGCTCAAATGCATCACGGGCCTCCGTTAAGGTTGGCCAGCTCTGGCGGGTAGCCGACAGTGCCTGCTCCACCAGATGCAGCGGAATAACCGGCGTTTGAGTTAATGCCACACACTGCTCAACCACATTCACTAGCTGACGCACGTTACCCGGCCAGTCACTTTTCACCATCAGTTGCAACGCATCCTCGGAGAACTGTGACACTTTAACGCCATGACGTTCAGCACTTTGTTTTAACAAGGTGCGGGCTAACAATGGAATGTCTTCCGAACGTTCTTTCAGCGCAGGCAGTTTCAGGTTTACGACATTCAAACGATAAAATAAGTCTTCCCGGAACGTCCCTTCTTGCATTTCTTTATGCAAATCTTTGTGGGTTGCAGAGATCACCCTCACGTCGATATCAACCGATTTACTACTGCCTACCGGACGGATTTGACGCTCTTGCAAAGCCCGCAGTAATTTCACCTGCAGGGTCATAGGCATATCGCCAATTTCGTCTAAGAACAACGTCCCACCGTGCGCTTCACGAAATAAACCACCATTGGCTTGCACCGCCCCGGTAAACGCACCTTTCACATGGCCAAACAATTCAGATTCCAACAAATTTTCTGGTAGCGCACCGCAGTTTATCGCAACAAATGGGTTACCTGCGCGGTCACTTGCGCGGTGAATCGCATTGGCAAGCAATTCTTTACCGGTACCACTGGCACCGGTAATGAGTACGCTGACTTCCCGCTTGGCAATGCGAAATGCTTGATCAAGCACATGCAACATATCGGCTGAGCGGGTAACGATGTCTTTACACCATTCACCAGGCTCTGCTGCTTTGGATTGCTGTAATGCCCGACTGAGTAACTCGCGTAACTTCTCGTGCTCAACAGGTTTGGTTAAAAAGCCAAACACGCCGCGTTGTGTAGCGTCGATAGCATCCGAAATGGTGCCGTGAGCGGTCATTAGGATCACAGGAATGTCAGAGCGAATTGCCATGATTTCTTCGAATAAGCTCAATCCGTCAAGCCCAGGCATACGCAAATCACTTAACACCAGGTCAAAGCTACCGGTTTGGATTTTTTTCAGGGCTTCCTGACCGTCTTCCGCCGTTGTCACAGTGTACCCTTCACTTTGTAAACGAATGGTCATCAGTCTTAATAAACTGCTGTCGTCGTCTACTAATAAAATGTGCGACTTAGGATGATCTTTACTGGTCATTGTTCTGTTTCCTCCTGATTCATCAGGTTCGATTCAATTTTCATCAGCGCTTCCAGCTGGGCTTTCAGCTTTTGAATCTGCCGTTCCTGTTGTGTCAGTGTTTTATCCTGCTGATTATTCATGTTACTCAATATGGTGACAGCTGATTCCAGTTCCAGCATATGACCGCTGGGTTTACTGACCACCGTTTCCAGCCAGCTTTGAGCACCAGCTGCCAGCCATGGGTAGAGTTGTTCAATCCAGTGCTGAGCACGCAACCTTGCTTTATAGGGTGTATTGACCGGCTGTGACAATATTATCTTCTTCAATAACTGGTCTGGTGTGTCGTCCATTGAATCAATTAGCGTCTGCCGCTCTGGCCAGCTTACTTTATCAACCTGAATCCAGTAATCCTGCCAGTAATCCATCTCGCACATTTCAGGTTCCTGAGGGGCGATAAGAAACACGCATTTGGTTGCAGCCACAATGGCCGGTGGTTGAATATTATCGGATACTTCAGTCACGGTGGTGGTGGATGGCAATATCTGACAACCTGCCAATCCCACGACAGCAGCTATTATGCCGTAACGTTTCATGTTTATTTTTCTTCCTGTTGTGGTATGCGGACTCTAAAACACACATCGGCATAGTCCACGTCAATCACGGTGGCATCACCGTGCATAATCCTTGCGCAATCAGCAACAATCGATAAGCCTAACCCGGTACCAATGACGTTATCGTTGCGGGTTCCTTCACCTCTTATAAAAGGTTCAAACAAGGTACTGACTTTATCTTTTGGAATTTTTTTGCCGTCATTGGCCACGTCAATGCAGGCAAACTCATCTTCTACTGACACTCGAATATGAATCGTTCTGTCGAGTGCGCCATGTGCCACCGCATTAGAAACCAGGTTATCCAGGATCCTGCGCAGTAGCTCTTCATCAGCGATTATATGTTTAATCGAAAGGTTGATATCTAAACTGTGTTTTTGCAACGCCAGCTTGTAATCGCCAATACACTGATTAACCATTAGATCCACATCAACCAGTGTAAATTTAGGTTGTGCTTGTTGTAACAATAAATTGTAGTCAAGCAGTCTTTCTATCAGGGTATTCAGTCGCGTGGTACTGGCATTGATCAGGCTCATGACCTCTTGCTGTGGCTCACTTAACGTCCCTACCAATCCATCGCTTAATAAAGCACAGCCTTCTTTCATACTTGCCAGCGGCGTTTTCAATTCATGTGCTGCATGGCGGAGCAACGCCGTACGGATATGCTCCAGTTGCGCTAATCGCTCA
>NZ_JBLBUE010000187.1:0-6326 GCF_047290655.1 Alteromonas sp. AMM-1
GCCTGACTTGCGTTTGTTTTGTCAATCGGAATAGTAGCTTGTGCCAGTAATGCCTGAATAACCTCTTCGCCGTGTTGAAATGTTGCAGGTAACGCCTGTGTTATGAGTGTATTTTTTGCTTCGTACAACGACTGCAACACATTGAGATTCTCACCGTAGCGATTTACCAGCAACTGCATGTCATTGATGGGTTCATTCACCGCGGGACTCACTATATTGCGCGAAACTATGTCCAGGCGCTGCTGAATACTGCTATGGGTTTCACGCATTTTTTCCAGGATGGCGGTATTACCAGATTGGCCAAACACCGAGACGTTACGTTGTAAATCAACAATGTCCTTGTTGATTTCAAGCACCAAAATGACATTGCTGGAAATCAGTAAAATACGCGATACGGACGTGTCTACCTGTTTAATCTTGCTGTTTAGCAATCCAAAATTAATTGCCAGAATAAGCAGAAATACTGCCAGCACTGCGGCCGCCTTCAAGGCAATGGAGGACTTCAGACTTGAAAGCATTCTATACAACCTGTTTAAGCATTGAGAAACTCATACCACCGGTCGAGGCTATAATCGTAATTATCCATTACCGTGTTCCAGACTGCGATATTGGAAAACCGTTTTGTATAGCTGCCACCATCTCTGCGCTCTCCGGCATTAACCGATTGTTTACCATCGGTGCCATTAAGCGAAACAGGCGCCTCTTTACCCTCATACCAGTAATCCCATTCAGCCTCGCTCATTAATGGTCTGCTGCGCTGAGGATTAGAAATGTAATACCCCTGACGGGCAATAAACGCCCCTGGATAACCAGACAACCACCAGTTCATGTAGTCGTATGCGGCGTCTTTTACATAGCCTGAAGTGTGCGACGACAAACACATCACACCTTGCCAGGCCCGATATCCCTCTTTAGGTGCCGCATACCTGACAGGAATCCCCTGTCCCTTGCAAGCCGATACCCCAGGCGAAAACATACTTTGGATGTGAACGCGGCGATTCACCATAAACTCTACAGATTGAGGTACTGACGTCCAAAATCCGGCAAAGTGACCGCTTTGCTTTTTGTCTATCAGTATGGCGAAGAGTTGATCTATTTCAGATATTGTCATGTTGCCAATATCCTTAAATGTCACCAATCCTTGTGCCTGGGCAGCCAATGCCGCATCAAATATGCCAATAGTTGGGGCGTTTACGAGTGCTACTTTCCCGCGATTTGCATCGTCCAGTAACCAGCCCCAGGATTCTTCGGTATACCCCTGAGCCCTTTGGATAACACGCGTATCATAGCCAAAGGAATCCACATTGTGCACATAAGGCATAAAACTAATTTTATTTGTTGATTGGGGGCCTAACAGCCCATTTGACTGAACGAACAAAATTTTATCAGGCGCGTCACCCGCGCCGGTTTGAGCCTCGGGGCTAATCTTTCCTGTTTTTGTTAAACTGTTGATCTCTGGCCAGTATTTTAATCTGTCTACATCGAGCGCCTGAATTGCACCAGCATACCAGAGCACATTAATCGAATCTGACCATTGCTCGTATAAGTCAAACGAGCTGGGATCAGCTGACGCTTTTTGTAGTACGGCGGCACTGCCCATGGGTTCAAATTGAATATCTATACCCAGTTCCTGCATGGCACGGCGGCGAAGCGGCTCCTGCAGAGTAACATGTGTTCCCATTACACGCAGGGTAACTTTATTCCTGGCAAATACATAAGGAGCCTGGCTGAGGCAAACTGCTCCTGTTACGGCTGCTGCTGACTTTTTTAAAAATGAACGCCGGGGGTTTTGCATAATGCTATTCCGTCGAAAACCGTCTGTTTGTGCTTTCAGGCTAAAATCTTTGGTATAACTATAGATGATTTCTGCCTTTTTAAAGCGCGCGAGACAAAAAATCCAGCTTAGTGTAATTTATTCAACTCAAAAATAACTGAGAAAACACAATGCGCAATACACCTGGTCTACATTTAATCTGCTTAGCCTTGGCAATGATATGCAGTTTGCCAGGATGTAACCTTACCGAGGCAAATACTCAGAATGAATCCCCTACCAATCCCCCTATCGCAGATGGATCATCCCCTATGAAACAGGAAACCTTTCGCGGTACCATAGTGTACAAAACCCTCGAGGGCGGTTTTTATGCATTGCATACCCAAAAGGCTCAACACTTTACCCTGAAGGACCTGCCAACGCCGTTTCGCCGGAATGGTTTAATCGTTGACGTAACCGGTTATATCGATAACAACGCCATTACCATCACCCAATACGGTAAGGTCTTCATTGTGAGTTCAGTCACTATTATTGACGATAGCCAGGTAAATCCCATTGGTAACCCCATTGGTAACCCAGTCAAAGACCCAATCAACAAGCGACTTTAAGGTTTGTAACTTTATAGCTTGAGTGGTAGAATTCGCCGCCCTGTAAATTCGGGGTTGGTAGTTTGTGCTACGGTTAACCGGGTACATTCTGCACACTGCAGATTTTGGTCGCGAAATTCTGCTTAATTATCAATATATTAAATTGGAGACAGTCAATGTCTGATGCCATTTTTAATCTGGACGCGAAGATCCGTACAGACCTAGGGAAAGGTGCGAGCCGCCGCCTTCGTCACGCTGATCTGGTACCAGCTATCGTTTACGGTGGTGAAGAAGCACCTCTTTCTATTACGCTTGTGCACAATAAAGTAATGCAAGCGCTGGATTTTGAAGCGTTTTATTCACACGTTCTGACTCTGAACATCGAAGGCAAAGCAACTGAAGTTCTGCTGAAAGACGTTCAACGTCACCCGTACAAGCCTAAAGTAACTCACATGGACTTCCAGCGTGTTGTTGCTGGCCATCAGGTTCACACTTCTGTACCGCTGCACTTCATTAACGAAGCAACAGCTGCAGCAGTTAAAGCGGGCGGTGTTGCAGAACACCACGTAAACGAAGTAGAAATTACCTGCTTACCAAAAGACCTGCCTGAGTTCATCGAAGTTGATATGGCTAACATCGAACTAGGCCAAACTCTGCACCTGTCTGATCTGACTCTGCCAGCTGGCGTAAGTTCTGTTGAACTGGCCAAAGGCGATGATTCTCATGACCTGGCTGTAGTTACAGTTAAACCACCTAAAGGTGGCGCAGCTGAAGCAGAAGAAGACGCTGCTGGGGAATAATTCCTTTGGCAGACATACGTCTTATTGTGGGCCTGGGTAATCCGGGCCCCGAATACGAAAATACCCGCCATAATGCCGGTGCTTGGTTTTTAGACCAGCTCGCCGCAACGTTTCAGACCAGCTTAATCCCCGATAGCAAGTTTTTTGGTAAAACAGCACGCATAACAGTTGCTGGCCAGGATATCCGATTGCTGTATCCAACCACTTTTATGAACAGAAGTGGGCAGTCTGTTGCAGCATTAGCCAATTTTTATCGCATTGACCCCTCTCAAATGCTGGTGGCATTTGATGAACTGGATCTCCCTCCAGGCGTTGCCAAGTTCAAAATGGGCGGCAGTTCGAGTCAGAACGGCGTGCGTGATATCGTTGCCAAAATGGGGAACAATCGCGAATTTTTGCGACTGCGCATAGGCATAGGTCACCCGGGTCACAAAAGCAAAGTTACCGGCCACGTGCTGGGTAAACCTGCTGCTGCTGAACGCGAAGCCATAGTCAGTGCTATCGATGAATCGGTACGTTGTACCGAAATATTACTTAAAAATGATCTGAAAATGGCGCAAAATCGCCTGCACAGTTTTAAAGCAGATATAAACCTCTAATTTCAAGGGCTCCATCATGGGATTTAAATGTGGCATTGTTGGCCTGCCAAACGTTGGGAAATCAACGCTATTCAATGCATTGACCAAAGCGGGAATTGAAGCCGCTAACTTTCCATTCTGTACTATTGAACCGAACACAGGCGTGGTACCCGTGCCGGATCTTCGTTTGGATAAATTGGCTGAAATCGTAAAGCCACAACGCGTTATCCCTACTACAATGGAATTTGTTGATATTGCAGGCTTGGTAGAAGGTGCTTCCAAAGGCGAAGGACTGGGAAACAAATTCCTGGCAAACATTCGTGAAACTGATGCAATTGGCCACGTTGTGCGCTGTTTTGACAACGACAACATTGTGCATGTTGCCGGCAAGGTCAGCCCTAAAGACGATATCGACATTATTAACACTGAATTAGCGTTAGCTGATCTGGAAAGCACCGAAAAAGCCATTTTACGTGTTGCTAAGCGTGCCAAAGGTGGCGATGCCGACGCTAAATTTGAACTCAAAGTACTCGAAAAGATAAAACCGCATCTGGACGAAGGTCAATTGTTGCGCTCGCTGCCGCTGGAAAAAGAAGAAGTGGCCGCCATTAGCTACATGAATTTGCTTACGCTTAAGCCAACCATGTATATCGCAAACGTTAACGAAGACGGCTTTGAACATAACCCTTATTTGGATCAGGTTAGCGCCATCGCAGAAGCCGAAAATGCGGTAGTTGTGGCCGTATGTGCAGCCATTGAATCTGACATCGCTGAGTTAGATGACGAAGAACGCGCCGAATTTATGGCCGACATGGGCCTGGAAGAACCCGGTCTTAATCGCGTGATCCGTGCAGGTTACAACTTGCTTACACTGCAAACTTATTTTACCGCCGGTGTAAAAGAGGTTCGCGCCTGGACTTTCCCAGCCGGATCAACGGCACCGCAGGCTGCCGGTAAAATCCATACAGACTTCGAAAAAGGCTTTATCCGCGCTGAAATCGTTGGTTACGACCACTTTGTTGAATTTAAAGGCGAGCAAGGTGCAAAAGACGCAGGAAAATGGCGTTTGGAAGGGAAAGAGTACATCGTGAAAGACGGCGATGTGATTCACTTCCGATTTAACGTATAACCAGAAGCCCGGACAGTGTCCGGGCTTTTTTATATACATCATCACAAAACTGATTTTATCATTTCCTTTACATTTTACTCATGCAAACGCTAATCTGCGCTATGCTTAACGTTGAGGTAAAACAGGTAAGATTGGTGTCATGAAGTTGTACTTACGTGCTTTGTTATTGATATTGTTTTGTAGCAAGGCGTCGTTTGCCTTGGCTGCAGACGAGCAACAATCCGCACTCACAATAGTACGTGTACCTCATATCAGCAGGCAGGCCCAGCACGTTGAATACATTCACAAACTGCTGGAACTGGCCCTCAATAAAACCGAAGCCGAATTTGGCCCCTATCAGATACAATATCACGATACTGAAACCCTGCCGGAACGTCAGTTAAAGGGTCTGGAAGAAGGTGAACAGGTAAATGTGACGTTTTCCCATGCTAAAGCACGCTGGGACAACGCCGCAATTCGTGTACCCTTTCCACTGGTTAAAGGGCTGGGAAGTGTTCGCTTTTTCTTTACTTTGCCCAAACACTTGCCCGCCCTGGCAACGGTTTCCTCCTTAAAGGATTTCTACCAATTTTCGCATGGCCAGGGCCTTGGCTGGTCAACGGCTACAATCCTGGAAAGTAATAATTTTCGCGTTGTGTATGGCAGCCGTTATGTAGGCATGTTTGTTATGCTCGAAGCAGACCGTTTTGATCTGTTAATGCGAAGCGCTTTTGAACTGTTAGGCGAGCAAGAACATCTGCGTACACAACACCCGTCAATCACTTATGACACACATACTGCCATGCTCACGTTTTTACCCATGTATTTTTATGTCTCAGATACGCAACCAGAACTCGCCACTCGATTGGAAAAAGGTCTCAAAAGCGCTTTCAAGAGCGGCGAATTTGATAAGCTTTTTAATCAGTATTTCAAGGAAGCAGTGCAGTTTGCACTATCTCCGTCTGTTCGTGCACACTGGATCAATAACTTTAATGTGACTACTGAACAATTTTACGAAGTAAAACCATATTTATTACCGGCATTAGCAAACAAAATTGAACCCAATTTAGCGCCCAAATCGTAGTTTATCCGGCGATTTCAGGCTTATTTGGTGGAAATTGCAACACTGGCGCACAGATATTAAGCAGTTGAACAAATGTGATAAAAAAAGGGGTTGACGCACTAAGTTCATATACGCATAATACGCGCCACTTCCTGAGAGGGAAGTAAAACACTCGGAGGCTACGTAGCTCAGTTGGTTAGAGCACATCACTCATAATGATGGGGTCGCAAGTTCGAATCTCGCCGTAGCCACCACTCTTCTTATTTATCTCTCAGGTATGTCCTAGTTGCGCGGAAGTGGTGGAATTGGTAGACACGCTGGATTTAGGTTCCAGTGCTTCACGGCGTGAGAGTTCAAGTCTCTCCTTCCGCACCATTATTGGGGTATAGCCAAGTTGGTAAGGCAGCGGGTTTTGATCC
>NZ_JBLBUE010000188.1:0-6255 GCF_047290655.1 Alteromonas sp. AMM-1
ATAACTGGGCCGACGATTCCCCGCAGTGCAGGGAAATCCTCACTAAAAAGTTATTGCCGGTAACGCGTTATTTCGCCTACATCGAAATTACCGAACGCCAGCATCAAAGCCTGTGGCGCGAGTATCAGACCGTGGAGGAAAGTTGCGACAATTTTGTGTGTAAACACATTGTTTCAGTAAACGATATTTATCCGGTCTTCCGGGAGCTTTTCGAGAAGACCAAATCAACGGGCACCGCGGGAGGAAATTAATGGCTGCAAATACTGCTGTTAAACGACAGCCTTTGAGTGACGGCCCCGACTGGACGTTTGATCTGTTGGAGCAATACGAAACGGAAATAGATCGCATAGCCAAGGCGTTTCGCATCGACACCTACCCCAACCAGATTGAAGTTATCACAGCGGAACAAATGATGGACGCCTATGCCAGCATAGGTATGCCCATTAACTATACGCACTGGTCGTTCGGTAAAAAGTTTATTCAAACCGAACAGCAATACCGGCGCGGCCATATGGGATTGGCATACGAAATAGTGATCAACTCCAATCCGTGTATTGCCTACCTTATGGAAGAAAACACCATCACCATGCAAGCACTGGTGATGGCGCACGCCTGTTATGGGCACAATTCATTCTTCAAAGGCAATTACCTGTTTCAAACCTGGACAGACGCCAGTTCGATTATTGACTACCTGGTGTTTGCCAAAAACTATATTGCGAAATGTGAACAAAAATACGGTTATGAGGAAGTTGAACAAACTCTCGACTCCTGCCACGCGCTGATGAACTTTGGCGTTGACCGATACAAACGGCCACAAAAGCTGTCATTGCAGGAAGAGAAGAGCCGCCAGAAGCAGCGCGCAAAATATTTACAGTCTCAGGTGAATGAGTTGTGGCGCACCCTGCCGGAAATTAAACATGAATCCAGCCTGGAAGCACCGCGTTTCCCTGCCGAACCTCAGGAAAACCTGCTGTACTTTATAGAGAAGAATGCGCCGTTACTGGAATCCTGGCAACGCGAGCTGGTGCGGATCGTGCGCAAGGTATCGCAATATTTTTACCCGCAAAAGCAAACTCAGGTTATGAACGAAGGCTGGGCATGTTTCTGGCACTATCACATATTAAATACGCTGTATGACGAAGGGCTGGTTACCGACCGGTTCATGCTTGAGTTCCTGCATAGCCATACCAGTGTAGTAACACAGCCAGAGTACAATAGCCCTTATTACAGTGGTATTAATCCCTATGCACTGGGCTTCAATATGTTTATGGACATCAAGCGCATTTGTGAGAAGCCTACCGCGGAAGACAAATACTGGTTTCCTGATATTGCAGGGAAGGACTGGCTGGACACCGTACATTTTGCCATGCACAACTTTAAGGACGAAAGCTTCATCAGCCAGTTTTTATCACCCAAGTTGATGCGTGATTTTAAATTGTTTGCTGTGGAAGATGACGTAAGCAAACCTTATGTGAGTGTATCGGCTATTCACGATGAGCTGGGTTACCATGCCATTCGCGAAAAGCTGTCAGCCCAGTACAACCTGAGTAATCTGGAACCCAATATCCAGATTTATAACGTAGATGTGCGTGGCGACCGTTCTTTAACGCTGCGCTATGTGCCGCAAAACGGTATTCCATTGGCAGACAGCAAAGACGAAGTCATGCGCCATCTGCACCGCTTATGGAAATTTGATGTGAAGCTTGAACAACTGGAGGAAAACGGCAGCACCAAAGTGATTGCCAGTTGCCTGCGCAGCAGTGCCTGACATCCTGTTAGTTAATATCTAATTCGCCAGCACCGGGCCATATCCTGGCCCGGTGTTTAATACCAATTGCGCAGCATACAATGGGTTACCCCTGATGCAATGGATGTCGCTGATTCATTTGCTCAGGCTTGAGTAACAACAGCAGTAACCCACCCGCTATCGCGCACATTGACGCACAAGTAAAGGTAACGAACGCCCCACTGCCCTGTTGCCAAAGATGACCAGCCGCGAAATTCCCCACAGCACCGCCCAAACCAAACGCTAACCCAATGTAAGCAGCCTGAATGCGACCATGGATATACGACGGAAAATAATGATGAATAAATTGCATGGAGGAAGAATGGTTCAGACCAAAACTCAATGCGTGAATAAACTGGCTAAAGAATACCAGCCAGAAATAGTCGGCGAACGAGCCGAGTACCCACCAGCGTAAACCGGTAGCCAGCAAACACAACATCAACAGACGCCACACACCAAATCGGGTGATCAGCCGTTGAGCAATGAGGAATATGCCTACCTCAACTACAACGCCAAGGGCAATCAACAAGCCGGTTTCCATACCGCTATAGCCCAAATCCCGCATGTACAGTGCAAAGAAACCATAATAAGCACCAAAGCTTACCTGCAAGAGACCATTAACTAACAAAAATATGACGACCACCCGGTGACGTAAAAAACGCCAAACACTGCCCTTTTGCGCAGTATTGCGTTGCATTGTGCCCGGTTGTTGCAGCGCAAGCGTACTGATAAAAAGTGCACTTAACACCAGCATTGACGCGTAAATAGGCGTTTCAGTAGCAAAAAAATCCAGCCCTTGCCCAACTAACACCGTAAGTACAATAAACCCCACGCTGCCCCATAACCGCACTCGTCCGTATCGTTTTGAGTCGCCTTCAACGGTGTGCAGGGTTAATACCTCCAGTTGAGGCAGCACCGCAGTCCAGAACATCATCATTAAGCCCATGGTTAATGTGAGGTACCAGAACGAATAAGCCCAAAATACGCCAATAAAACTAATAACAGTTAGCGCGCAGCCAAGGCGCAGGATCAAGAGGATCTTACCGGTTCTGTCGGCAATGCCCGCCCACAAGGATGGGCCGATAATACGAGCCAGGGTGATCACTGCAAACAGCTCACCTATTTCAGATGACGTAAAACAACGTCCATCCAAAAAAACACCAAGATAAGGGTTTATTACGCCAAGCTGGCCGAAGTAAAGCGCGTAGGTAAGGCTAAGCGCGACAACGGTAAAGCGGTTTACCGTTGTCATAGCAATGAGATTATAAAAGGTGGGATCACTTTTTCGCGTTACCAGGGATCACGGGGGTTTTGCTGAGCACATCCGCATTTTGTGCGCGATGGCGCAAACAGTGATCCATTAACACCAATGCCAGCATAGCTTCGGCAATTGGCACAGCCCGAATACCCACACAAGGATCATGACGCCCCTTGGTAACGATATCAATCGCGTTTCCATCGATGTCGATGGTTTTGCCGGGTACAGAAATACTGGATGTCGGCTTAAGTGCCATATGCACCACCAGGTCCTGCCCGGTTGAAATGCCACCCAACACCCCGCCAGAGTGATTCGATTCAAAGCCCTCTGGTGATAGTGTGTCGCGATGTTCACTGCCTTTTTGCGTGACCACGCCAAAGCCATCACCCACTTCCACACCTTTAACAGCATTGATACCCATCATCGCACCAGCGATATCGGCATCCAGGCGATCAAAAACAGGCTCGCCCAATCCTACTGGCATATTAGTCGCCACTACCGATACTTTCGCACCAATGGAATCACCTGATTTTTTCAGGTCGCGCATGTATTCATCCAACGCTTCCAGTTTGCTTTCGTCCGGGCAGAAAAATGGGTTTGTGTTGATTACATCATAATCAATAGTATCAACGGCAATGGGCCCTAACTGCGACAAAAAACCATGGATTTTAATGCCGTAAACCTGTTCTAGAAATTTCTTGGCTATGCCCCCTGCCGCTACGCGAATAGCCGTTTCCCGCGCGGAAGAACGACCACCGCCGCGGTAGTCACGCAGGCCGTATTTTTGCTGATAGGTATAATCGGCATGCCCTGGGCGAAAACGATTGGCAATATCAGAATAATCCTGGCTGCGCTGATCTTTGTTTTTGATCAGCAAACCAATACTGGTACCCGTAGTTTTCCCTTCAAACACGCCCGACAGAATTTGTACTTCGTCGTCTTCGCGACGCGCCGTGGTGTAACGTGATGTACCGGGCTTTCTGCGATCCAAATCTACCTGTAAATCCGCTTCGCTGAGCTCCAGCCCAGGTGGACAACCGTCTACCACGCCACCTAATGCGATACCATGACTTTCACCAAAGGTACTAACGGTAAAAAACTTTCCGAATGTATTTCCGGCCATTTACACACTATTCCTGTTGTTAAATCGTACAAGAGCCGCTTTCGTAACGGCAAATATCCCATGGCCCCCTTGTGCCAGCTCTACCCACTCCAGGTCCAAACCTGGGAATCGGCTGTCCATGTGCACCAGAGAATTGCCCACTTCCACTAACAACACACCATTATCAGTAAGGTGTTGAGGGGCCTGTTGTATAATAATTTCAACCAAATCCAGACCGTCATCACCGGCAGCTAGTGCCAGTTCAGGCTCGTGTTGGAATTCGTTTGGCAAATCAGCCATGTCTTCGGCATCCACATAGGGCGGATTCGATACGATTAAATCGTAAGTCTGCCCTTCCAGATGACTGAATAAATCGGAGTAAATCGGGAACACACGATGCGATAACCCGTGCTCCTGAATATTCATTTCGGCTACCGTAAGGGCATCTTCGCTGATATCCACTGCATCGACTTCTGCATCGTCAAACGCATAGGCCATTGCAATGGCAATACATCCACCACCGGTACACAAATCCAATATGCGTGCAGGCGGCTCGCTTAACCACTGACTAAATTTATTTTCAATCAGTTCGGCAAACGGTGACCGTGGTATCAACACCCGCTCATCGACGTAAAATGGCAGGCCGCAAAACCAGGCTTCATTGGTTATATAGGGCAATGGCAAACGCGTTTGCACTCGCTGAACAACCAGCTCAGCCACTTTACTGCGTTCACTCTGGGTCAATCTGGCGGCAAACAGGCCGTCACCTGTTTGGCGGGTTAATCCGTGCGGTAAATGCAGCGCCTGAAACACCAGGCTTACGGCTTCATCCCAGGCATTATCGGTTCCATGCCCAAAAAACAAATCTGCGTCGTTAAAACGACTCACCGACCATCGCACCATATCTAAAATTGAATGCAAATCGGCAATGGCCTCGTCGAGGTAAAATTTGTCTGTCATGCTGCTTACAATGCCCGGATCAAAGAAAGCTGGTATGATACATAATGTTGACCGGTTCGGACATGCTTAATTTGTCCAATCTGTATTGTAATTTCACAGAGGATAGTTACGCGTGAAGAAGACCCCGACAACGTCTGCAGAGGACCTGGACGACCTGTCTCTTTTTCAGTCAGAAGTGAAAGGGATTAAGCCCCTTATGCAGGATACTTACGTACCACCTCAGGCAACGCGTAAAATAGCCGTAAAACGCCAGCAAAAAGCCTCGCGTCACGCCCATGCAAGCTTTGAATTTTCTGATGCATTTGAAGGTTTTATACCGCCACAAGGCGCGCTTCGCTACTGCCGGGAAGATGTCCCAGCCTACGAACTTAAACAACTCAGGCGTGGCGACTACAGCCCCGATTACATCCTGGATTTACATGGCATGACGAGAAATCAGGTCAAACTCGAATTGGCCAGTTTACTACATACGGCACAACAGGAGCTGGTTGATTGTGTGTGCCTGGTACACGGCCATGGCACAGGCATTCTGAAACAAGCACTACCTCACTACCTGATTCAGCACCCGTTGGTAAGGGCATTTCACCAGGCCCCTTTGGAGTACGGCGGACAAGGGGCCCTGCTGGTGTTATTAACGGTGGATTCACCGTTTGCGAAAAAGCGTTAGCTTTTTCGGGTCACTTTACTTGTGATCATCGCCACTGTTATGGATAAACAGGTAGGTGTAATACGCCATCATTACACACACAATGAAAATACCTAACAGAGAGCCCCAAACTACTGGATCTTTTAATAACATACTCCACATAACGTTCACCTTTTTTTGCAATTTCTATGGCTAAAGTGTGCCTCTTTCAGACATAAAAAATGCTGATCTAAATCAATCCCTAAAAGCCCGCGCGCACCACAGTATGATGTAGATCAAACGTTGGAACTTATTCATTGATATGCCGTTGTGCCAACATCGCCTCACGATGATAACGGCCTGTTTAATTGCCAAAAATTCAGCGATGGCAGCGCCGAAAACTGGCGCACTCCGGAGCTAAATAAAGAGATATGAAAAAAATAAAAGAAAAACCCAATGACTACTTGATAATAATTATCATTTAGATTACGGTAGATATGCCTGTTGGGTATCTGATGATTGAC
>NZ_JBLBUE010000189.1:0-6170 GCF_047290655.1 Alteromonas sp. AMM-1
CGAATGTGTATCCGAGGTGATGTAGCGTAGCAAAAGCAGTGGCAACGTTATTTGCGGGGATCACCGTATCCGGCAGCGCGATAGTGCGGCCATCGGGGTGCAATAACAGCAATCCTTGCGCAGTTTCGCTAATTGAAAAGTCTTTGCCTTGCCACAGCGCGTTTGCTTGCTTTTGCTTTACCGCATCGATGAGCGTTTCAGGCGGCTGTGGTTCACCAATCACAACCTTGCCAGTTTGGCGTATAATGCCGGCCTTTTCTGTTGCAATTTTCTCGCGGGTATCGCCCAGCCAATCCTGGTGGTCCAGGCCAATACTGGTGATCACCGCGCAATCTGTTTCCACAATGTTAGTGGCATCTAACCGACCGCCCAACCCCACTTCCAGGATCACCACATCAAGCTCTGCCTGCATTAACATTAGCATGGCGGCCAGTGTGCCAAACTCAAAATAGGTCAGGCTGATACTGCCCCTCGCCTTTTCTACCTGTTGGAAAGCAGTGCAAAACACGGCCTCATCAGGCAATTCGCCTTGCACACGCACACGTTCGCGATAATCGAGTAAATGGGGGGAACTGTAAACCCCTACAGTTCTTCCACTGCGCAGCAGTGCTTGTTCCATAAGGGCACAGGTTGTGCCTTTACCGTTGGTACCACCAACAATAACGACACGGGAATTAAAGTGAATATTCAGGGTGGCAGCGACCTGCTTAACCCTGTCCAGTCCCATGTCGATAGCCGTGGGATGGATGGATTCCAGGTACGCTAACCACTGAGTCAGTGTGCGAGACGTTGTCATATTTAGTCGCGACTACTGACTAGTCTGGACGATGTAACTTACTGAGTACGCTATGCAGTTTATCGCGCATTTCCCGGCGATCCACAATCATATCAATGGCGCCTTTCTCCAGCAGGAACTCACTGCGCTGGAAGCCTTCTGGTAGCTTTTCACGCACGGTTTGTTCGATAACACGCGGGCCAGCAAAGCCAATTAACGCTTTAGGTTCGGCTACGTTGATATCGCCTAGCATGGCCAGACTCGCAGATACACCACCCATCGTAGGGTCGGTCATAACTGAGATGTAAGGCAGGCCCTTTTCACTTAGCTTAGCCAGTGCTGCCGACGTTTTAGCCATTTGCATGAGCGAAAGCAGGGCTTCCTGCATACGTGCACCACCACTTGCAGAGAAACAAATCAATGGGCATTTGTTTTTGATGGCGGCGTTAACCGCAGCGACAAATCGCGCACCCACAACCGATGCCATCGAACCGCCCATAAAAGCAAATTCGAAGCTGGCTACTACCACCGGCATGCCTTTTAGTTTGCCTTTCATTACAATCAACGCGTCTTTTTCGTTGGTTGATTTTTGTGCCGCAACGATGCGGTCTTTATACCGTTTGGAATCCTTAAACTTGAGGATATCCTGCGGCTCCAGTTCCGTAGCCAGTTCTTTGCGATCGCCTTTATCTAAGAAAGCATCCAGACGTTTACGAGCAGTAATTCGCATGTGATTATCGCATTTCGGACACACTTCAAGCAGCTTTTCCAGCTCTTGTTTGTAAAGTACCGCCTGACAGCCAGTACATTTTGTCCAAATCCCCTCAGGTACATTGCCTTTGGTAGACGTTTGTGTTTTTGGAAGAATTTTTTGAATCCAGCTCATGCCAGAGAGTTCCTTTTTAAAGCCCATCACTGCTGCGCTTTTTACTGATTGTTAGTGCCAGCCGTAACAGGATTGATGAATTTTTAACTAATAACGGATTTACCGAAATATGGCGACATATTAGAGCATATTCAACGCAATAGCGAAAAGTAAAACTGGTCTTAGAAGTTAACCCGGTAAAAATAACGGCCCAAGTGGCTGCTCAGGCAAGCCAAACGCTTCGGGATAATCTACTTTAACCAGATACAGTCCATTTGGCTTCGCGGTTGCGGCAGATTGCGTACGATCGCGGCCAGCAAGCAAGGTAGCGATCCAATTTACCGGTTGATAACCGGAGCCAATCTCTACCAGTGATCCAACAATATTTCGCACCATGTGATGTAAAAACGCATTGGCACTGATATCTACCACCACAAAAGCGCCATGGCGGGTCACTGACACATTGGTTACGTTGCG
The DNA here is from genome assembly GCF_047290655.1 of Alteromonas sp. AMM-1. Lineage (NCBI taxonomy): Bacteria > Pseudomonadati > Pseudomonadota > Gammaproteobacteria > Alteromonadales > Alteromonadaceae > Alteromonas > Alteromonas sp. AMM-1. The sequence continues at coordinate 2,118 of NZ_JBLBUE010000189.1, forward strand.
AAACGGCGTTTTCGACTGACACAGCGCAGCTCGGAAGGCGCTGAAGTCTTGTTCACCCAATAATGCCTGAGCGGCTTCATGCATGAGCGCTTCGTTTAACGGACGATGAATATGCGTGATGCCCTTTTCTAATATTGCCGGACGCATTTTGTGATTGTAGATAACATAACGGTAGCGTCTGCCGGTGGCAGAGAAACGCGCATTAAAATCATCTGGCACATAACAACACCATTTTACCGCAATCGACGAGGGCAAATTGGCATTCACTCCCATGGTCCAGGCTTTAACCGGTCGCTCGGCATCGAAATCAAAATGCACAACCTGACCGGTTGCGTGTACACCAGCATCGGTTCTGCCTGCACACTGCACTTCAATAGGGGTATTGGCTACCGTAGACAGGGCTTTTTCCAAATGTTCCTGAACACTTGGCACTTCCCGCTGACGTTGCCAGCCAAAATGTTGTGCGCCATCGTATTCGATACCTAGTGCAATTCGTGTCATGTGTATACAGCAATAATTATACGGGGGCGTAAGTGTATTATAAGGCGTTCGAAGGGGCAATTTTGCAGGGAAAAAAAGCCCTTCCCTGCGAATATTTACTGCTTATTTTCTGAAATCGGTATCACTGCTGGTGGCAAAATAGGCAAACAGCGTATAAATAGTGGTATTCACTTTTAACGCGTCCTGATCCACTTTATCGAGCGTATCGTTTTCAGTGTGGTGAAAATCAAAGTAATCCAGGCCATCTGGTGCAAAATTAACAGCCGGTTGGCCAGCTTTGCCTAATAGACTCATGTCTGACTGCCCTTTTGCGGTATTGGTAGTGGCCAATGCCACCCCCATGGGTGCCAGGTATTCAGCAAGATCGCGGATGGCATTGAGTGCCGTTGGACCAACGCCGGGTTCCATTTTATAAATAGCGCCATTGCCGAAATCCCACTCTGCCCCAATAACATTTTGCGCCATATCACCGGCGTGACGTTTCACATAATCTTCTGCACCAACCAGTCCCACTTCTTCGGCGGCAAATAAAATCACCCTTAATGTCCGGGCCGGACGCTCTGGTAACGTTGCAATATAATGGCCGGCTGCCATTATGATGCCCATCCCAATCCCATCGTCAATCGCGCCTGTTCCTACGTCCCAACTGTCGATATGCGCACCAAGGGTAACCACCTCATTGGGTTTGCTGCTGCCGGTAACATCGCCAATGACATTTGCAATAGTGACGGTTTTCCCTGTTGGACCACTGGCATTAGTGTTAATGGTGAACGAAATGGGCTGATTGCGGCTAAACATATTTTCCAGCAAATCGGCATCCGGATTAGAAATAGCGATGGCTGGAATCTTGGGTTGAGCGTCGTCGTAACGCATCACGCCGGTATGGCCAATGCGGTTAGAATCGGTACCCACCGAGCGCATTAAAAACGCCACTGCGCCTTTACTGGCGGCAGCAGATGCGCCTGCGACACGTGCTCCTACGGCCTTGCCATAACCATGCCCGTCGATATGACGCTCCATTTTGTAACCAACGTAAGCAATTTTGCCTTTCAGGCTGCCTGCAGGCGCTGCCTGAAGCGCCGCTAAATCGTCAAAATGCACAACGTCAGCCGTTAACGGTTTGCCATTGGTGCCCACGCTGCCGCCCAACGCCAGCCCAACTACTTTGTGCGGAAATGGCGCATTAATTTGGAGTGTTAAGTCACCGCGCTGCCAAAGCTGAGCCTGACTTTCTTCAATCCATACCTTGTCGAATCCCAGCGACTTGAGCTTGTTAACAGCCCAGTCGGTAGCGAGATCTGAACCAGGTGTACCTACCATTCGCGGCCCTACTTCAGTGGTCAGCGATTCAATCAGTGAATACGACAACGTATCTTGTTTTACGGTGGTGTTAATTGAGTCCATCACAGCCACTTGCTGTTCACTCAATGCGGCTGCACTGCTCGCTGAAAAAATAGCACTGGTGATCCCCAATAGCGCTACTGCCAGTGGACGTTTCATTGTTTTCATTCTTATTTTGTTACCTTATGCGTTTATCTGTTTAGCACCTGGGTCTATTGGTAACAGATTTAGAAGCGAAAACAAAGCACCTGTCGACCGCTTAAGGTTAACCTGCGACAGGGCTATTCTGGCAGTCAGGCTCAACTTACTGTGAGTGAGCATTCAATTTCATTACCGCCAGGAAGTCGGCAAAGGTGAGTCGGGCATCCACAGAATGAAACACCCGAATAGTTCTGTTGTTTAATTCCTCTGCGTAGGTGCCGTCAGCGTTTATCGCTCGGGCAAAGCGCATTTCGCTCAGGCTGCTTTGGGTAGACAACGCAGTGAATGTCACCAGTGGATGATCTCCCATTGTGAGTGATCCCCCCATATCTACAAAAGGTGGCAGATGCGTGTACTGGTTGTACAGCCATTCGGTTGAGGGTGATATAGGTTTGAAGTCCAGGCGCATTTCCGCCACCGAATATTGCATTTGGCGATAGGCACTCACAGGAATTTGCCAAATCGGCACGTCGGTTTGCTCAATAACGTATTTTGCAGCCGGTAAATCGGTTGCTAAATTGTATTCATGTTCACCCTTTGGGTAATCGCCACCACCAATCCAAATGACTGTCATGCGTTTTGCAATGTCCGGCGCCAGCTTTAACGCTTCAGCCAGGTTGGTAAGGGGGCCGCCACAGGTGAAAAACAGCGGTAGTTCACTGTCTTTCATGGCTTCATCCACGATGGCTCTTGCTGCTGCGGAAGGCGCATGATGCTCCCGTTCCAAGTAATCAAATCCATACGCAACAGGAATTTGCTCGAGGTTGAGCAATGTCAGTAACGCTGTTGCTTTTTGCGCGCCAGCCTGAGCGGTGTCTGCTGTACCATAGGTGAATTTTGCAAGGTTCGGATCAAGCCCGGTTACCGTTATTAGTACCGGTTGTGTCTTTTTGCTCAGAACCTGATGGGCAAGTGCGGCAAGGCCATCCGGATCGCCCGCGAAGTCATTATCGATAATTACCCTGGCACTGGCGCGCTGCGTGATGAAACCTTCCTCAGCAAAAGCGCCTGCACAAAACAGTGCGGCAAACAGTAAAGATGCACGCACTTCAGTATTAAATAATGTTTTCATTTTGTTGTCATTGTCGTTACCCCGTTTGTAACGAAAGTGTGCGATGGGAATTCACAAACGTAAAATAGGCATTTTTTGGCAACCTATATATTTAATCTATGGTTATTCGGGGATGACGATTGGGGAGAAACGAGTAATTACGCCCGTCATCCCAGAAACGCGGAGCAACACCCGTCATCACTGAAACGCGCAACTTCACCCGTCATCCCTGAAACGCAAAGCGTTGTCAGGGATCTTGCTGATACTTGCAACAGTGGCTGAAACATCTGGCTTCGCAATGAGGTCCCCGACATTTGCTTTGCAAATTCGGGGATGACGGGGAATGGGTATTTAGGGATGACGGAGAATGGGTATTCGGGGATGACGCGCTGAAGTCCCCGAGGCTGACGATTAAAAGGAATCAGGATTCCAGTGCTTTTAGTAATTCTGAGGCTTCAGCTTTCTGAGTGTCAGACCCTTTATCCATTACTTCTGCAAGTAGTTCTCTGGCCGCTTCAGGATCATCCATTTCAATATACACTCTGGCTAAATCCAGATTGGCGTTCTGACCGGCATCTTTGTCGATATCAAATACGTCGTCATCGTCACTTACTCCGCTAAACTCGGACAAACTAACGTCTAAATCAAGCTCACGTTCGGATTCGTCCTCATCGGTGACATCAGATTCTGCCATCAGTGTTTCCACATCCACAAAGTCATCCTCAATGGCAGTGTCGATAGGATCGCTGGCATGAACTTCAGTTAAATCTTCAGAAGCACTGCCTTCGGTTGGTTTAGCATCGCCCTCACTAAACAACGCCTGTAAATCTAAATCCGGGTTTTCCAGCTTGAAGTTTTTAAGCGCTTTGTCTTCACGTTCTTCGTTATCGATGGCGCCCAATAATTCATCGAATTCGCTGTTGTCAAGCTCGTCCAGAATCGCAGCTTCTTCGCCACTA